>URYA01000195.1 GCA_900551975.1 uncultured Collinsella sp.
GGTGAAGGTGGTGTAGGCGAGGTCGACGGCGCGGACGGCACCCTCGATACCGTCGCAGGAGACATAGTCGCCAACGGTGAAGGGCTTGGAGATGAGCAGCATGACGCCGCCGGCAACGTTGGAGAGCGTATTTTGCAGCGAGAGCGACACGGCGAGACCGGCAACGCTCAGCAGGGCGACGAACGAGGTGATCTCCACGCCGATCGAGCCGAGAACGGCGAGCGCGAGGAGAATGTAGAGCACGGCGCGCAGCGTCGAGCGCAGATAGGTGCGGAAGGGCGCGAGACGCTCGGAGCGGTCAAACGCGCGGTCGCACAGGCGCAGGATGACGCGGATGAGCAGCATACCGAGCGCCAGCAGCAAAAGGACGGTCGCGGTGAGGTTGAGCGCCTTGTCCAGTGCGGGGATGCCGAAATCAAAAAGCTCCATAAAGGGTACCTCCTTGGTATGATACGGAAATTTGCGGCAGAAGCTATGGGCATGATAACAGCTTTTTTACGCCGGCGCAACACCCGTGTGCCGGAAAAAAGCGAGGGGAAAGGGTGTAAAAATGCTGTTAAAAAGTTCACAAGTGCAAGTTTTCCTGCAAAAAGAAAAGGGGAATGCAGCGAAGAACGTCGAAAGCAATTCGCGAATACGACAAAAATGGCAAAAAAATTTTGGCTACTTTTTTTTGATTTTCTTTGCTTTTTTCATTGATTAAATGGACGCTTTCCTCTATAATCTACAATGAAGCCTGTATGAGCACCTGTCGGCTGATTTTGAAAGGTTTCATGCAAACAGGGGCCCATTGGCAATAAGATACCGTAACCAATAAAAACAGGGAGGGTTTTATCTTGAATAAGGTCATGTCACTGCACGATGCCGTTGCAAAGTACGTTGAAAACGGCGACGTACTCGCCACCGGCGGCTTCACCACCAACCGCAAGCCCTATGCGGCGGTCTCCGAGATCCTGCGCCAGGGTCAGAAGGACTTCATCGTCTACGCCGGCCCCGGCGGCGGCGAGGTCGATATGCTCATCGGCGAGGGCCGCGTGGCGGCGTACATCAACTGCTACACCGCGAACTCCGGCTACACCAACGTTTCCCGCCGCTTCCGCGCCGCCATTGAAAAGGGCCAGCTGACGTACGAGGATTACTCGCAGGACGTGCTGATGCTCATGCTGCACGCCTCTTCCCTCGGCCTTCCGTTCCTGCCGGTGCGCCTGATGCAGGGCAGCGGCCTGATGAAATACTGGGGCATCAGCGAGGAAAAGCGCAAGACCATGCCCAAGATGGAAGACCTCAAGTGCGTTGAGATCGAAAATCCCATGGTCCCCGGCCAGAAGGTCGTCGCCGTTCCTGTTCCCAGGATCGACACCGCGCTCATTCACGTCCAGCAGGCCAGCCCCGACGGCACCTGCATCATCTGCGGCGATGAGTTCCACGACATCGACATCGCGGTCGCCGCGCGCAAGACCATCGGAGATCGTCTCCAACGAGTACATCCGCCGCGATCCCACCAAGACCCGCATCTTCGGCGAGTGCGTGCAGGCCGTCGTGAAGGCGCCCTACGGCGCATGGCCCGCCCAGTGCTATGATTATTACGACGATGACGACGCCGCCCTGAAGGAGTACGACAAGGCCTCCAAGTATCAGGACAAGGCCGACGCCGTCGAGCAGCTCGCCAAGGCTGCCGCCAAGGCCGTCAAGGCGCTCGAGAAGGCGCCTGCCGACGAGAAGCTCAAGCTGGCCGCCGAGGCTGCCGAGAACCAGGTAGAGGATTCCAACAAGGAGGCGACGATGACCGAGGACGAGATGGTGGAAGCCGCTATCCGCGCCGGTGAGGAAGCCGCCGACAACGACTTTAAGCTCAAGTTCGAGCAGGCCCAAAAGGAGCTTGCCGACGTGCGCAATGAGCTCGATGCTGCGGCAGAGGCTCAGAAGGCCGCCGAGGACAAGGCGAAGGACGCTACCGAGCGCACCGCCCGTCTGCAGGCCGACTGGGAGAACTTCCGTCGCCGCACCGCCAACGAGCGCATCGCTGAGCGCGAGCGCGCGACCGAGAAGCTTGTCACTGCGCTGCTGCCGGTGATTGACGATATCGAGCGCGCGATCGACCATGCCCGTAGCCAGGAGCTTTCCGACGATTTTAAGCAGTTCGTCGATGGCGTCGACGCGGTGCATGCCAAGCTGCTCGATGTGTTTGCGCACGAGGGCGTTGAGCCCATCGACCCCAAGGGCGAGGCGTTCGATCCGCTCGAGCACCAGGCTGTGGGCCGCGTCGAGGACGCATCGCAGTACGATGAGACCGTCAACGATGTGTACCAGAAGGGCTACCGCATGGCGGATCGCATTCTGCGTTCCGCGATGGTGACGGTGACCTACGGTGGCGAGAAGCGCCCCGCACCGGAGCCCGAAGCGGCGCCCGAGGATGCTACGGCCGATACGGCCGAGAGCACCGAGGAGTAATTGAGAAGGGCCCCGGGGCAACACCCGGGGCCCTTTCTGACCTAGTGCCATATGAAAGCATGAGCCGTCGTCCGCAGGGACGGCGGACGTAACAGGAGAGGAGCTACGATGGCTGCAGGCAAAACCTTCTATGACATCCTGGGCGTATCCAAGAGCGCCTCCGACAAAGAGATCAAGAGCGCGTTTCGCAAGCTCGCGCAAAAATATCACCCCGATGCCGGCGGCGACGAGGCCAAGTTCAAGGAGATCAGCGAGGCCTACGAGACGCTTTCGGACGAGAAGAAGCGCAAAGAGTACGACCAGATGCTCATGTTTGGCGGCATGCCGGGCGCGGGCGGCGCGTATGGCGGCGGTTACGGTGCCGGCGCGGGCGCCAGCGGCTGGGGCGATATCTTCGACAGCATCTTTAGCGGCAACGGCGCTTGGGGCAGCGATTGGGGCTCGGGCTTTGCCGGGGCTGCGGGCGCTGCCGGCGCCGGTGCGGGTCGCAGCCGCGCTCGCAAGGGCGGCGACCTGTCGCTGACCGTTGATGTGACGGCCGAGGACGCGTTCCGCGGCGTGACGCACAAGGTCACCTATCGCATTCCCTCGACAGGCGAGCAACAGACCATTACGGTCTCGGTGCCCGCGGGTGCGGTCGACGGCGGCAAACTGCGCTACAAGCGTCGCGGCGAGTATGGCGTTGCGGGTGGCGAGCGCGGCGACCTGGTCGTGACCACGCATGTGGAGGAGCACC
>URYA01000196.1 GCA_900551975.1 uncultured Collinsella sp.
ATCGGTCGGCGGAGTCAGGCGCATATCGACCCAGACCTTGGCGTGGTCGGGCACGACATAGGGACGATAGCCACCCTCGATCTGTCCAAACGTGATGGTCGATGGCCCCAGCTCATTATGCACGGGCAGCGCCGCAAATGCGCGGCGAAGCGAGCACACGGCCTCGGCCATGGCGGCGACGGCATCCGCGCCCTTCCAGGGCTGGCTCGCATGCGCCGTCACGCCAGCCATTTCAATCTCGAACCACGTACGCCCCTTGTGCGCCACCTGGATCTGTCCGTCGGTGGGCTCAGTGTCCAGCACCCATTCGCGCGAGCCGACCCAGCCAGCATCGATCGCGGCCTCTGAGCCGCGCATAAAATCTTCCTCGTCGACCGAGCAGATGAGCGAAAAGCCGCGTCGGGGCAGCTCGCCCTCTGCTGCTACGCGCTCGAGTGCATGGACAAGTGCGGCAATGGCGCAGGCCAGGCCACCCTTCATATCGCAGGCACCGCGGCCGTAGAGTTTGCCGTCGCGCACGACCGCCCCGAGCGGCGTAATGTCCGCATCCCAGCCGTCGCCCAGCGTAACGGTATCCATATGGCAGATATAGACGAGTCGCGGCTCGTCGCTTTGGCCCGGCACGGTGACCATTAGATTGCGGCGTCCGGGGAGTACTTCGTGCTCTGCAATCTGCACGGCATCGAGTACCGGATGGCTCAGCTGCGCCAACCGTTCCTCAACCAACGCTTTGATATAGCGTTCAATCTCGCCCTCATACGCACCTGGGTCGGAACTGTCGATCCGCACGAGCCCTTGCGTAAGCCGCCAAGCAAAATCTGTATCAACCATAGGCACCTCACAGATAGTTAGGTCAACATACAGATTGTATGCCAAGAAGCGGCTCGGTGCATTTAATGGAGGGCTCACAAAAACGGGGACGCCTCTCGTGCGAAAGGCGCCCCCGCGGGCATTCAATGTCAGCGACGGGCAGGCCACATGGGGAACTGCCCGTCAGATCAGCCGACGCTACTTGATCACGCGCACGCGATACATCGACGGAATCTGCTTGAGCGCCTCGATGGTGCTGCTGTCCAGGTGCTCGTCGGTGTCGAACATGGTGTAGGCGTTCTCGCCAGCGGACTCGTTGGTCATACGCTGCACGTTGGCGTTGTCCTTGGCCAGGATCGCCGTGATCTGGCCGATCATGTTGGGCACGTTGGCGTGCAGGCAGGCGATGCGGCTTGCGGCGCGCGCCTTGCCCATGCTGCAGGCGGGGTAGTTGACGCTGTGCGCTATGTTGCCGTTCTCCAGGTAATCCTTGAGCTCGCTGATGGCCATGTCGGCGCAGTTGGCCTCGGCCTCGCCGGTGCCGGCGCCCGAGTGCGTGGTGATAAACGTATTGGGCATCTTGACGGTCTTGGGTGTGGCGAAGTCGCAGCTAAACCAGCTGAGCTTGCCCTCGCGCAGGGCGGCGTCGACGGCGTCCTCGTCAATGATGGTCTCGCGTGCGTAGTTGATGAGCACGGCGTCGGGTGCCAGTAAGTTGATCTGCTCGGTGCTGATCATGCCGATGGTGTCTGCCTTGCTGGGCACGTGCACGGTGAGGTAGTCGCAGCCGCGGCACAGATCCTCGAGCGTGCCCACGCGCTGCACCTCGCGGCTCAGCACCCACGCGTGCTCGACGGAAATGAACGGATCGTAGCCGTAGACGTCCATGCCCAGATCGACGCAGGCGTTGGCGACCTTGGAGCCCACGTTGCCCAGACCGATAACGCCGATGCGCTTGCCCTTGAGCTCGCGGCCCACAAAGGCCTTCTTGGCCTTCTCGGCGTCGACCTGGATCTCGGGGTCGTCGGCGTTGTCGCGCACCCAGTTCATCGACTGCACCACGCCGCGGCTCGAAAGCACCAGCATGCCCAGGACGAGCTCCTTGACGGCGTTGCTGTTGGCACCGGGGGAGTTAAAGACGACGACGCCCTTCTTGGCGTACTCCTCGACGGGGATGTTGTTGACGCCGGCGCCGCAGCGGGCGATGGCGCGGATGCCCTCGGGCAGCTCGTAGCCGTGCAGGTCGGTGGAGCGCATCAGGACGGCATCGGCCTCCTCGGCGGTGCCCACAAACTCGTAGCCCTCGCCAAACTCGACCTTGCCGTCCTTGGTAATGTCGTCGATGGTCTTAATCTTACGCATGAAAAACTCCTTAGCAGGTTTGTCTAAAACAGGTGGTTTGAAGTGGCTGGTCGGCCCGCGTGTTGCGGGCTAGTTAGATCGCGGACTCAAACTATGCTGCGCTTCGAAGTCCTTCATGTACGTGGCCAGCGCTTGCACGTCCTCCATGGTGACGGCGTTGTACACGCTTGCGCGCATGCCGCCGACGAGGCGATGGCCCTTGACGTTTTGAATCTGGTGCTCGGCCGCGCCTGCAACAAAGGCCGCATCGAGCTCGGCGTCGCCGGTGCGGAAGGTGACGTTGGCGATGGAGCGACTGTCGGCCTGCGTGGTGCCATGGAACAGCTCGCTGTGCTCGAGCAGGTCGTAGAGCAGGTTGGCCTTGGTCCAGTTGCGCTCGGCCATGGCGGCAAGTCCGCCGGTCTGCTCAACCCAACGGAACACCTTGCCGCACACGTAGATGCCAAAGGTGTTGGGCGTGTTGAGCATGGAGCCCTTGGCGACCTGGGTCTTGAGGTCCAGGTACTGCGGCGTCTGCGCAAAGGCGGGGCTTTCGGCGATAAGGTCGTCGCGCACGATGACCACGGTCACGCCTGCGGCGCCGGCGTTTTTCTGCGCGCCGGCGTAAATGAGCCCGTAGCGCTCAACGTCGAGCGGCTGTGACAAAAAGCAGCTCGAGACATCGGCGACCAGCGGCACGTCGCCGCAAGCGGGCAGCTCGTGGTACATGGTGCCAAAGATAGTGTTGTTCTGGCAGATGTAGACGTAGTCGAGCCCGTCGCCCGCGGCCTCGGCGGCAATGCGCGCGTTGACGTCGGCCATGTCTGGGATGCGGTCGAAATTGGTGTCCTCGGAGCTCGCGAGCAGCACGGCCTCGCCGTACTTGGCGGCCTCCTTGTACGCCTTGTTGGCAAAGTTGCCGGTCACGACGTAGCCGGCGCGGCCGCGGCGCATGAGGTTCATGGGGATGCCCGCAAACTGCACCTTCTTCTTGCCGGTGCACAGGGTGTCGCCGATGGAGAAG
>URYA01000197.1 GCA_900551975.1 uncultured Collinsella sp.
AGGCCATATGGGGCGTGCCCAGGTGCCGTCCGGGGCATCGACAGGAAAATTTGAGGCACTGGAAAAAAGAGATCAGGAAGTGCGCTATCTGGGGCAGGGCGTGAGAAAGGCTGTAGAAGCGGTCAATACCGTGCTGGCCGATGCCGTTGTCGGCGAGAATGCGCTCGAGCAGGAGCGGATCGACCATATCCTGTGCCAGGCAGACGGAACCGAAACGAAAGAAAACCTCGGGGCAAACGCCATTCTCGGTGTCTCACTTGCTGTGGCGCGCGCGGCGGCAAATGCGCTTCATCTGCCGCTGTACCAGTACCTGGGCGGCGTCAACGCTCACCTGCTGCCCACGCCCATGATGAACATCCTCAACGGCGGCGTGCATGCCGACAATAACGTCGACTTCCAGGAGTTCATGATCATGCCGGTGGGCGCTCCGAGCTTTGCAGAGGGCCTGCGTTGGTGCGCCGAGGTCTACCACACCCTCAAGGGCGTGCTGCACGAGGCCGGCCTGGGCGGCGGCGTGGGCGACGAGGGCGGCTTCGCACCCAACCTCAAGACCAATGCCGAACCGTTCGAGTACATCACCAAGGCCGTGGAAAAGGCCGGCTTTAAGCCCGGCGTTGACTTCATGTACGCCATGGACCCGGCCTCGACCGAGTTCTACAACGCCGAGACCGGTATGTACGAGCTCAAGGGCGAGGGCGTGGAGTACACGAGCGCCCAGATGGTTGATTACTGGGAGAAGCTCGTCGACACCTATCCCATCATCTCCATCGAGGACGGCATGGCCGAGGAGGACTGGGACGGCTGGGTCGAGCTTACCCGTCGCATTGGCAACAAGGTGCAGCTGGTGGGCGACGACCTGTTCGTCACCAACACCGAGCGCCTCAAGAAGGGCATCGAGCTGGGTGCCGCCAACGCGATCCTGGTCAAGGTCAACCAGATCGGCACGCTTACCGAGTCACTCGAGGCCATCGAGACCGCCAAGGAGGCCGGCTACGCTTGCATCGTGAGCCACCGTTCCGGCGAGACCGAGGACTCCACGATCGCCGACCTGGTCGTGGGCGTCAACGCCGGCCAGATCAAGTCGGGCGCCCCGTGCCGCAGCGATCGCATTGCCAAGTACAACCAGCTCATCCGCATCGAGGACGAGCTCGAGGGCAGCGCGCGCTACGCCGGCAAGGCCGCGTTCTACAACATTCGCTAGGCACGCGGAGGTCGCGGGGGCGGGGAAGACTCGGATTTGCCTTGCTCCAGCCGGGCGCTGTTGAGCACCATTGGGCGCTGGGCCATATGACTCAGCGCCTTTTTTATGTCGAGCAAAGGCTGGCGAAGGCGGTGCGGGCGCTCGTGCTATAACTAGAATACTTAGCGCAAACAAACCTCAACCGCACAAGGCGCACATGGATCAGATTTACGACAACAGGTACTATTCCGCCGGTTCGCGTGAGCCGTCGCCTCGCCGTGCGCGCACGGTGCAGCTCGGTGGGTCCGCCTACGCCGGCGCCGACCGCTCCACGCAGCGCCCGACAAGTACCTCGCGCCCCAATGCTCATGTGAATACTTTGGCAGATGGACCGGTGCGCCCGGCACGTTCGTCGCATGCGTCGCGTCCCTCGGCCCAGACGCACGACAGGTCGAGCAGGCCCTCGAGTCGTCTTTCGGGCTCGGACTTTATGCGCTACGCCAACGACAATGCGGTGGTCAAGGCGATCTACGACTTTACCCACGGTCCTCAGCGAGGGCTATTCATCGGCATCGTCGTTGCCCTGGTGCTCGTGAGCCTGTATTTCCCCGTGCGCGACCTGTACGTGGCAAAGCGTTCGAGCGATATCTTGGCCAAGCAGGTCGAGATTCGCCAACAATACAATGATGAGCTGCAAAAAAGCGTCGACAAGCTGCTCTCGGAGGAGGGCATCAAGGACGCGGCGTCCGAGGACCTGGGCCTGGTAATGCCTGGCGAGAAGAGGATTGAAGTGCAGGGCCTGGACGGCGATTCGGATGCCTCGTCGAGCCAGAAGTCGTCGAACGCCAAGAAGGCCAGCGAAGTTGCCAAGGAAATCGAAGAAGTCGGTAAGGACGCGCCGTGGTACATCCAGGCGCTCGACATGCTGTTTGGGTTTAACGGCGTCGAGGGCCAGACGGTCGTGTCCAGCGGTGAGTAGGCGAGTAGCGCCCGGAGGGGAGCCCGCAATGACAAATTGCAAACGATATAAGGTGGCGGCGATCGACCTGGGAACGGTGTCGTCGCGACTGGTGCTGGCCCAGGTCGAGGGCGGAGCGATCGTGGAATCGTCCAAGCATACCGAGATTACCGACTTGGGCGAGGGCGTGGACGCGACGGGTCGCTTTTGCGAGGCGGCTGTCGAGCGTGTACTCGCTGCGTGCCGTATGTTTGTGGACGAGGCGCGTACCTTTGGCGCCGCGTGCATCTGCACCACGTGCACGAGCGCCGCGCGCGATGCGTCCAACGCCGCCCTGCTGCTGGACGGCCTGCACGAGCTGGGGCTTGAGCCGCAGGTGATTCCGGGCGAGGTCGAGGCGCGCCTGACGTTTTTTGGCGTGGCGCACGATTTTGCCGGCGAGCGCATCATTGTTGCCGATTCGGGCGGCGGCTCCACGGAGCTCGCGACGGGCGTATACGCTCCGGAGCGTGGCGTCTTTGCGCTAGAAGGGACGCGCTCGCTGGACATTGGCTGCCGCCGCGTGACGGAGCGGTTTTTCTCTGCGCTGCCGCCGTCGACGAATGAGCTTGCGGTTGCCGCCGCGTGGGCGGGCGAGCAGTTCTCCGCCTATTTTGAGGGCCTGCCTGTCGACTTTGAGCGCGCCGAGCGCCTCGTCGCGGTGGGCGGTACCGTCACCACGCTCGTGGCGCTGGTCCACGAACTGGAGCCGTACGACTCGAGCTTTGTGCACCTGCGCGAGCTTTCGATGGAGCAGATCTCGGCCGCCATCGATCGTATATCTACGCTGGATGTGGAGGGTATCGCTGCGCTGCCGGGCGTGCAGCCCAAGCGCGCGGGCGTGATTCTGGCCGGCGCCGTGGTGATTCGCGAGCTCATGCGCGCCGGTGGCTACGATGCGCTCACCGTAAGCGAGAACAGCCTACTTGCCGGCATGGCCGCCACCATCAACGAGGCTCTC
>URYA01000198.1 GCA_900551975.1 uncultured Collinsella sp.
GGTACGCACGTACGCAGCAATTGCCATCAATGCGCCATATAAGTGGCGATCAAGTTCGCACAAAGCGACCTTGATCCCGCAAACAAAAGGCAGGATACCATCACCACGATGATACCCTGCCTCTGTTCGTTCCTGTTTACCGTTCCGAGTAGTCCTTCCGCAGAAGTTCCGATAAACAAAAAAACGTACCCGAACCATTTCTCGTAAAGAATCGGGTTCGAGTACGAACTGAATGGTGGAGCAATATAAACCACCACAAAGGTGCCTGTCCCCTTTGTGGTGGTTATGGGTTAGAGCTAGAGCGTGTGGCCGTAGGCGTTGGCGGCCTTGATGGCGGCGGCGAACTTCTCGTCGGTGAAGGGCTCCGGGTTACCCTGCTTCCACTCGTTGGTGGCGTGGGCATACTCACACAGCGCCGGGATGTCCGCCTCGGTAAGGCCGACCTGTTCAAGCGTCACGGGCAGCCCCATCTGCTTGTTAAAGGCGGCGTAGTGCTCAAGGTTCTCGGTATCGCCCGTATAGGCAAACAGCACCAGTACGCCCAGGCTCACGACCTCGCCGTGTAGGTAGGAGCCCTCGCGCGGAATGCTGCACGTGGCATTGTAGAACGCATGCGCCACGCTCGAGTTGTAGTAGTAATCGTTTTGGTTGGTCAGGTTGGAGACGTAGCCCGTGTTGACCACGATGTCGAGCGCGATTTGTTTGACGGCCTCGCTCGACAGGTTCTGGCGCACGTCCTCAAGACCCTGAACGCCGTAGGTAAACAGCGGCTCGGAGCAGGTGTGGGCGAGTGCCAGGCCAAGGCCTGCCGTGTGCTCCAAGTTGCCGGCGCTCGTGGCGTACTCGACCTCGGGCTGCTTGGACAGGGCATCGCCCACGCCGGCCCAGAAGTACTCCGCCGGAGCTTCGGCGATGATCTTGGGGTTGATGAAGATGTGCGCCGGTCGGTTGGGGTACGAATAGCCCTCGAGCGAGCCGTCGTCGTTGTACACGACGGCAATGGCGGTCGCGGCGGAGCAGTTAGAACAGATCGTCGGGACGGTGAAGACGATCTTCTTGAGCTCGATGGCTGCGGTCTTGACGGTATCGAGTGCCTTGCCGCCGCCGCATGCGATGAGCACGTCGGCTTCCTGGCAGGCAGGGGAGTTCACGACCTTGGCGATATTGGCACGCGTACTGTTGGTGCCATAGACGCGCGTCTCCAGGACCTCGACATCGGTACCTTCAAGTGCCGCCTCGATTCCCGGCAGCGCCGCAGCCAGGGCTCGCTTGCCGCCAATGATGGCGACTTTCTTCGCGCCGTACTCCGCCAGTGCGGTTGGCAGCTCGGTAAAGCAATCCTCGCCAACGGTGTAGTCGCTCATTCCAATCGTGCGCATAGCAACCTTCTTTCGTTCGATAAAGTGCTTTCAGGTATTTTGCTCCTAGAGAAGGGCTGTAATAGCGAGAAATTTCGAACGTATAAAACCAGTGTTGAGGGTTTTTCGCCGGCGCGGAACGTGCTAGCATACTCCGCATAAGCGTTGATGGGGACGAGTAGTCGGCCGTCCGCATGCTACAGAGAGCGGGGAGCGCTGAGAACCCGTGCATGCGACCGATGAAAATCACCCCGGAGCTGCGGTCCCAACGGACGTGCCGTGCAGGTTCGTCTTAGTAGACATCGCCGAGATGGTCGTCGATACAGGCCAGCCGAGTAACGGATGCGAGCGCGCGAATATGCGGGCGAGGGCATCTAAGCTGGGTGGTTAAGCGAAGAGCTTTTACGGGCAGGCTGCCCGTTTTGTGGCGCTTCGTCCCAGCTTGTAGGGACGGGCGCTTTTTTGGTGCCCAATGGGCGTGCGCGCCCACGACATGAAAGGGGTACCGTGGCAAACGAGTACAAGCAGACGATGAATCTGCCCAAGACCGGTTTTCCCATGCGTGCCGGTCTTTCCAAGTCCGAGCCCAAGCGACTCAAGGACTGGCAGGATAACAAGGTCTACGAGCAGGTTCTGAAGAAGAACGAGGGTCACAAGAAGTTCGTGCTGCACGACGGTCCTCCGTACGCCAACGGCCCGATCCACATCGGCCATGCCATGAACAAGATCTCCAAGGACATGATCAACCGCTACTGGATGATGCAGGGCTATGAGGTTCCCTATGTCCCCGGTTGGGACTGCCATGGTCAGCCGATCGAGCATAAGGTCGAGGAGAAGCTCGGCACCGAGAAGTTCAACCAGACCCCCACGGCCAAGATCCGTGAGCTCTGCAACGAGTTCGCTGTCGAGAACATCGAGCTTCAGAAGGCTGGCTTCCGCCGTCTGGGCGTGCTCGGCGACTGGGACAACCCCTATCTGACGCTCTATCACCAGCATGACGCCGCCGATATCGAGGTCTTCAAGGCCATGTTCGATAAGGGCATGATTTATCGCGGCCACAAGCCGGTTCACTGGTGCAAGCACTGCCACACCGCGCTGGCCGAGGCTGAGATTGAGTACTCCGACGAGACGAGCCCGTCCATCTTCGTGCGCTTCGAGATGACCTCCAAGCCCGCCGGTCTCGAGAATTTCGACGGCCCGGTTGACTTCATCATCTGGACGACCACGCCGTGGACCATTCCCTCCGACCAGGCAGTTTCCCTCAAGCCCGGCGCCGCCTATGTCGCCGTTGAGCACGACGGCCGCGCCGAGGTCATGCTCGAGGACCTGGCTCCCAAGTGCTGCGAGGAGTTTGGTTGGGAGTACACCCCGGTTATGGTCGACGGTAAGCCCTATGTGGTTCCCGCCGAGACCTTCCACCACATCCACTACAAGCAGCCGATCTTTGACGGTGTCGAGGGCGTTGCGCTGCTGGCCGATTACGTTAGTGTCGATGACGGTACCGGTATCGTCCACAACTCGCCCGGCCACGGCGTCGACGACTACTTTGCCTGCCTCAAGGAGGGCATCACCGACATTTGCATGCCGGTCGATGACGACGGCAAGTTCTACACCGGCGAGGAGTTTGGCACCGGCGGCCCCTTCAGCGGCATGGATACCGACGAGGCCAACCCGCACATCATCGAGTTCCTGCGCGAGCGCGGCACCCTGGTCCTCGAGAAGAAGATCACGCACAGCTATCCGCACTGCTGGCGCTGCAAGCACCCGGTGCTCT
>URYA01000199.1 GCA_900551975.1 uncultured Collinsella sp.
GGCCGACCTTATCGCTACGGTCAAACGCGCGGATGGACCAGCTCATAAGCGGACGGCCCGCTACATTGACGAGTTGCTTGCCACCGGGGTTACCAAAGCGCTGGCCGCTGCCACCGGCAACGACCACGGCGCATACGGGCGCCATTATGCGTTCCCCTGTTTGGTGCCCTTCATGCGGTACAGCGAGTCCGCAAGAATGGCAGGGGTGTTAACGCCAAAGTCGCCCAGGCGCTCCGGATCCTCGCTGATGTCGTCCATGAGCTCCTGCAGCGAGCCGTACTCGTCGACGATCTTCTCGGCCACGCCGTCGCGCACGACGGACACGCGAGAAAGCGTGCGCAGGCCCAGCGGCGTCATGACGGAGTCCTCGTCCAGGTCGTCATAGCCCAGAACTGCCGCCACGTGCTGCGGGTCGGACAGATCCTTAGGCGTCATGCGGCTCAGCTCGGCGCGGATCTTCTCGGCGTTGGCCTCAGAGGAATCGCTTGCGTAGTCGCGGATCATCAAGTCGTATTCGGTATCCATGCTGGAGCCCGCGAGCTGCTCGAGCTGCATCTGCACGAGCTTGCCCTGGTTGCCCAGCTTGACGATGCAATCCTTAAGCTCGGTCTTTGCCTGCTGCATGATCTCGAAGCTCGAGAAAATACCGGTAATGTCGGCGAGCGTAACGTAGTCGTCGAGCTCGAGAGCCGTCAGGCGCAGCAGGGAGCGATCGAGCGACTGACGGGTAGTCTGGAGCGTGGCGACGAGCTGGTTGACCGAGCTCATGATGGTGGTGACGGGCTGGATCTCGTAGCTCTTGCCGTGAACGTACACGTTAACGACGGCACGACGGGCCGAGACCGAGATCACGATGGCATCGGTGAGCACCGACATGCGAGCGGCGGTGCGGTGACGCATACCTGTCTCGCTCGTGGCGAGCGAGGGATCGGGATTGAGATGGAAATTGGCGCGCAGGATCTGGGTGAGGTCGCCGTCGATGACGATGGCGCCGTCCATCTTGGAAAGCTCGAACAGGCGGTTCGAGGTAAACGAAATGTTGAGCGGGAAGCCGTCGTTACCGGCAGCGAGCACGTTTTCGGTGTCGCCGACGCAAATGAGGGCGCCCAGGTGACCGGCGATGATCATGTCGAGGGCGGTGCGGATCGGCTGACCAGGTGCCGTCAGGCGAATAGCCTGTTCCATACGCTTTTGCAGCTCGTTCTTATCCAAGGCATCGCTCCCATCGTATACGCTCCATAAACGCCAATAAGTTTCTCACGGTTTGCCCCTGTGACGCCCGCAAAATCCGATGCTTACAGAATGAGCGAACACAGCTTAGGTAGCTCATTTGGGACGGGATCTTTTGACCACCCATGTGGTAGCATCGGGTCTCATATAAATGAGGGAGTAGTCGTGTAATCGGGTTCGCCCGCAGAGAGGGAGCCAGACTATGGGACTCGCAGAGCTCGTGTTGCTCGCCGTTGGCCTTTCGATGGACGCCTTTGCCGTTTCCATCTGCAAGGGCCTTGGCATGAAGAAGATCAACCTTAAAGTCGCCGTGGTGCTCGGCCTGTTCTTTGGCGGCTTTCAGGCCGGCATGCCCGTAATCGGATGGGCGCTCGGCAGTCAATTCATGGGCATCATCGGCCCCATCGATCACTGGATCGCCTTTATCCTTTTGGCCTTTATCGGCAGCAAAATGCTGTGGGAGGCCTTTACCGAGAACGAGGATGAAGGCGACGGCAAGGATGCCGAAAAGATTGACCTGGGCGAGTACCTGATCCTCGCCATCGCCACCTCGATTGACGCGCTCGCCGTGGGTATCTCGTTTGCGGCGCTCTCGGTCGACATCGTTCCAGCTGTATCGCTCATCGGCATCACGACCTTTGTCTTCTCCGTCGCCGGCGTAGCGATCGGCCACACCTTTGGCGCGCGCTACGAAAAACCCGCCACCATCGTGGGCGGCGTCGTGCTCATCCTCATCGGGCTTAAGATCTTGCTTGAGCATCTGGGGATTTTGGTGCTGTAACGCCAAACACAATCGCTCAAACTCAATGCTCGTACAAGGCCTCATGCAGAGTTTTGCATAAGGCCTTTTCGTGCAGACTTTTGCATGTCATACTAATATGCAAAAGTCTGCACGTTTGGAGATCGCCGTGGATACCCTTCCCATCACCACACCGCGCCAAGCTGGCGTCTACGTGCGCCAGGCGCGCGAGGCGCAAGGGCTCACCCGTGCCGTCCTTGCTAAAAAAGCCGGTGTTTCGGAGCGACTGCTCGCGTCGCTCGAGCTAGGAGATGCCACAGGTATTCGGCTTGACAAACTGTTGACGATTTTCAATGCTCTTGGACTGGCGCTCGCCGCTCAAGGGGATATCGGCGAAGCGAAAAACGAGCGACCAGTCGACGCCCTGCATGCCAATCCGCTGCCTCGCAGCATCCCCAGGCACCATCACATTCAACGTCCTCATCATCGCAACCGTCGTAGTACCGCCATTCCGGCTCTTGCAGATGCCCCCTTTACATCCGCACTCTACGACGAGGTCTTCGCCGATTTCGCCATGTCCAATCTCGGAGTCTCGATTGCCGCAAACGCATCTAACCAAACCAAGCCCGAAGGGAAATAGCCAATGGCCAGAACATCACTTCGGACCATCATTTGCGGCGTACCTGCGGGAACGCTCACGCAAGATGAGAACGGTCTTATCAGCTTTACCTACGATTATGACTATGACGGGCCAGCCCTATCGACCAACATACCCGTATCGAATCGTACATACGGACAACAGGTCATGAATCCGTACCTGTTTGGCCTTCTACCCGACAGCGAGGACCAACGAAAAGCGATTGCCGCCGAATTCGACGTTAGGCCCAACAATCCCGTTGCGTTGCTCAGCCATATCGGACTCGACTGTCCGGGAGGAGTGCAGTTTTGTGCCGAAGAAGATGCCGACGCCGTCCTGCATCGCATTGGCAAATACCGCCCTATAGACGACCACGAAATTGCTCTCCGTCTCAAGTCGATCAGAGATGACCGCGATGCATCGTGGATGGGTCTAGATGAAAGTTGGTCACTTGGAGGCAACCAGGGCAAGTTCGCGCTCGCGTTCATAAACGGTCGCTGGTGCGAAT
>URYA01000200.1 GCA_900551975.1 uncultured Collinsella sp.
ATGACATTGCCCAAATAGTCGTCGGGCACGATGACGGAAACCTTCATGATGGGCTCAAGCAGCACGGGATCCGCCTTGCGGCAGGCCTCCTTGAAGGCCATGGAGCCGGCGATCTTGAACGCCATCTCCGAGGAGTCAACCTCGTGGTAGGAGCCGTCGTACAGCGTGACCTTGACGTCGACCACCGGATAACCGGCGAGCACGCCCGCGAGCATCGCGCCCTGGATACCGGCATCGACCGCGGGGATATACTCCTTGGGAACGCTGCCGCCGACCGTGGCGTTGACGAACTCGTAGCCCTTGCCGGACTCGTTGGGCTCCAGCGTGATCTTCACGTGACCGTACTGACCGGAGCCACCGCTCTGGCGCTTGTACTTGGTCTCGTGGTTGACCTTCTTGCGGACGGTCTCCTTGTAAGCCCCTTGGGGAGCGCCCACATTGGCCTCGACCTTGAACTCGCGGAGCAGACGGTCGACGATGATCTCCAGGTGCAGCTCGCCCATGCCGGCGATGATGGTCTGGCCGGTCTCGTGGTTGGTGGACACCTGGAAGGTCGGGTCCTCCTCGGCGAGCTTAGTCAGAGCCAGGGACATCTTGTCCTGCTCGGCCTTGGTCTTGGGCTCGATGGCAACGTCGATAACGGGCTTAGCGAACTCGATCTTCTCGAGGACGATCTCCTTGCCCTCGGCGCACAGGGTGTCGCCGGTGGTGGAGTTCTTGAAGCCGACGCAAGCGACGATGTCGCCGGCGGCAGCGTCGTCACGGTCGATACGCTCGGCGGCGTTCATCTCGAGGATGCGGCCGAGGCGCTCGCGCTGACCGTTGGAAGCGTTAACAACGTAGGAGCCGGACTCGGCGCGGCCGGAGTAAACGCGGACGTAGGTGAGCTTACCGACGAACGGGTCGGTCATGATCTTGAAGACCAGGCCGGAGAAGGGCTCGTCGAAGGAAGGATGACGCTGGATCTCCTCGCCGGTGTCCGGATCGGTACCGGTGACGGCCTCAACGTCGAGCGGGCTGGGCAGGTAGTCGACGACAGCGTCGAGCAGCTCCTGAACGCCCTTGTTCTTGTAGGCGGAGCCCACGAAGACGAGGTTGAGCTCGTTGGCCAGAACGCCCTTGCGCAGAGCAGCCTTGAGCTCCTCGACGGTGAAGTCCTCCTCCATGAGGATCTTCTCCATGAGCTCGTCGTCAAAGCTGGCAGCAGCGTCGAGGAGCTCCTCGCGCTTGGTGGCAGCGATGTCGGCAAACTCAGCCGGGATCTCGTCCATCGGCTCGGGGTAGGTCATACCCTTCTCGTCGGCCTTGAAGTCCCATGCAGTCATGGTGACCAGGTCGATGACGCCCCAGAAGTTGTCCTCGGCGCCCATCGGGACCTGAGCGGCCACGGCGTTAGCGTCGAGACGATCCTTCATGGTCTCGATAGCGTTGAAGAAGTCAGCGCCCACGCGGTCATACTTGTTGATGAAGGCGATACGGGGGACGTTGAAGGTAGAAGCCTGACGCCAAACGGTCTCAGACTGGGGCTGAACGCCGGCAACGGCGTCGAAGACGGCGACAGCGCCATCGAGGACGCGCAGGCAGCGCTCGACCTCGGCGGTGAAGTCAACGTGGCCCGGGGTGTCGATGATCTGGATGCGGTAGTCCTTACCGTCCTTGTTCCAGAAGCACGTGGTAGCAGCGGAGGTAATGGTTACGCCGCGCTCCTGCTCCTGAACCATCCAGTCCATGGTGGCAGCGCCCTCATGGACCTCACCGATCTTGTGGGTCTTACCGGTGTAGTAAAGAATACGCTCGGTCGTGGTGGTCTTACCGGCATCGATGTGGGCCATGATGCCGATGTTACGGGTATCGGAAAGCTTGTACTTAGGCTTAGCCATGTTAGTTCCTTACCTTAACTTACCAACGATAGTGAGAGAACGCGCGGTTGGCCTCGGCCATCTTGAAGACGTCCTCACGCTTCTTGACGGAAGCGCCCAGGCCGTTGGAGGCGTCGAGAATCTCGTTGGCGAGACGCTCGGCCATGGTCTTCTCCTTGCGAGCGCGGGAGAAGTTGACGATCCAGCGGATACCCAGAGCGGTGGAACGACGGGAGTTGACCTCCATCGGGACCTGATAGGTAGCGCCACCGACACGCTTGGGCTTAACCTCGAGCGTGGGCTTGACGTTGTCCATAGCCTTCTTGAAGGTAGCGAGAGCGTCGCCACCCTCGGACTTCTCGGCAACGATCTCGAAAGCGGTGTAAACGATGCGCTCAGCGGTGGCCTTCTTGCCGTCAAGAAGGACCTTGTTGATGAGCTGAGTCACCAGGCGGTTGTTGTAAACGGCGTCAGGCTGAACCTCACGACGATTAGCTGCTGCACGACGCGGCATGTGAAATCTCCTTAAGTGTCTACCGTGCGGCGCTTAGGCGGCACACGGCGAAAGTATCAAAACGTTATCTGGCTTATTTAGCCTTGGGGCGCTTAGCACCGTACTTGGAACGGGCCTGCATACGGTTCTGGACCGGAGCAGCGTCGTAGGCGCCACGGATGACGTGATAACGGACACCAGGGAGGTCACGGACACGACCGCCGCGGACGAGCACGATGGAGTGCTCCTGCAGGTTGTGGCCCTCACCCGGGATGTAGGCAGTAACTTCGATGCCGTTGACGAGGCGAACACGGGCAACCTTACGAAGAGCCGAGTTCGGCTTCTTGGGGCTCGTGGTGAAGACGCGGGTGCACACGCCGCGCTTCTGGGAGTTGTGCTGCAGAGCAGCGTTCTTGGACTTCTTGGGCACGGAACGACGGCCCTGGCGAACCAGCTGGTTAATAGTAGGCAAAGCGTACTCCTTCTCGAATGATTCCAGCTTTCTGTAAAGTGCAACGGCTTGAATCGAGGGGTCAGCATCCCCCTACGAAACACGCAGTTCGATAGGATACGTGCCGTTAGCTGTGTCGTCAACAGACCACGCCGCCGGGCGTATCCCAAAATCGGCACATTTCCGCAAAGCCTACACAAAAGGAACCCCTTTCTGTGCGCGGGGGTGGATTCCCGGACCGGGCGGCCCGCTGTTTAAGTTTGCTGCTCTACAGTCCTGCGCAAGACGGAAAGCACATTAAGTGCTTTC
>URYA01000201.1 GCA_900551975.1 uncultured Collinsella sp.
TGGCTGTGGCCTCGGCCCGAGGACGCCTGGAGAACGTGGGAATGGTTCCTCAGGACGCCGATGCCCACCCGGAGGCGCTGCGTGCCATCGATGAGGTTCGCGGCGTGGGCGAGGGCATGCATCGCGTAAGCGGTTTTGGCGACAACGCGTTTTTGCGCGCGCTGACGGGCGGCATTCCCACCGTGCATTATGGGTATCTGACCAGTGGCGTCGAGGCGACCAATATGCTGATCAACACGCTCGATGGCGTGGAGGGGGAGAGCGGTCTAAAGACGCTCAAGCTCGGCCATCAGCTTATGAATGTCTAGGCCTTGGACGTCTGCCTGCCTCTGAGTCGTCTGTTTTTGCCTTAAAACTACCATTCGCCGGCCTATTCCTACCGTTCACCCTAAAGTGAAAACGATTACAGACATATGAAACTGAAATCGTTTACAGTGTAAGTATCAAAGATGGCCGGGTGTACATGCGCCCGTTGGAGGAAAGGGAAGTCATGGACTACCGTAAATCAGCCCAAGAGGTGCTCGACAACATCGGTGGCGCCGACAACGTTGTTTCGGCCGCACACTGCGCCACGCGTCTGCGCCTGGTGATTGCCGATAACGCCAAGGTCGACACGGAGGCCCTCGAGAATATCGACGGCGCCAAGGGCGTCTTTGAGGCCCAAGGCCAGCTCCAGATTATTTTTGGCACTGGCACCGTCAACAAGGTCTACGACGAGTTCATTGCGGTCAGCGGCGTCGAGGCTGCCACCAAGGCCGAGGTCAAGGAGGCCGCGGCGCAGCAGCAGAACATCTTTATGCGTGCCATTAAGGTGCTCGGCGACGTCTTTGTCCCCATCATCCCCGCCATCGTGGCTTCGGGCTTGCTGCTGGGCATTATGAGCGCCCTCAACTTTATGGCCTCCAACGGCTTTATCGCGCTCGACACCAATAACTTTATCTACAAGATCGCCGACCTGGTCTCGGGCACGTCCTTCGGCATTCTGCAGATCCTGATCGGCTACTCCGCCGCAAAGGCCTTTGGCGCCAACCCGTACCTGGGTGCCGTCGTCGGCGGTGCGTTCATCAACTCCTCGCTGCAGAGCGCCTACACGGTTGCCTCCGAGGGCGTGCAGACCATGGTCACCGTCATTCCCGGCGTGTACAGCTTTGAGTGGGTCGGCTATCAGGGGCATGTGATCCCCATCGTTATCGCCTGCGCCATTCTCGCCTTCCTCGAGAAGCGTCTGCACAAGATCGTTCCCGAGATGTTCGACCTCTTTGTGACCCCGCTCGTCTCGGTGTTCGTGACCGTGCTCGTGACGCTCGTTGCCGTCGGCCCCATCTTTGTCTGGGCCGAGAACGCCATCCTCGGTCTGATCCAGGCCCTGCTGACCCTGCCCTTCGGCATCGGTTCCTTTATCGTCGGCCTGTTCTATGCCCCCACGGTCGTTACCGGTATCCACCAGATGTACACCGCCATCGACCTGGGCCAGCTCGCCCAGTACGGCGTGACCTATTGGCTGCCCATCGCCAGCGCCGCCAACATCGCTCAGGGTGGTGCCGCGCTCGCCGTTGCCTTTAAAACCCGCGATGCCAAGATCAAGGGACTGGCGCTTCCTTCGGCCCTGTCCGCCTTCATGGGCATTACCGAGCCTGCCATCTTTGGTGTGAACCTGCGCTTCTTTAAGCCCTTCATCGCCGGCTGCATCGGCGGCGGTTGCGGTGCCCTGGTCTGCGCGCTCACTTCGCTGGCTGCCTCCGGCACGGGCGTTACCGGTATCTTCGGTATCCTGCTGTGCCTGGCCCAGCCCGTGCAGTACGCGATCATGTTTGCGGTCGCCGCGCTGGTTTCCTTTGCTATCTCGTTTGTCCTGTACAAGGACGAGCCCAAGGCTTCCGAGCAGGCCTAAGAGCTTTTGATTGAGGGGATGCCCGCGGGTCGTATGCTCGCGGGCGTTTCTCGTACCTGGTGCCGATCTCTGGTGCCTTGTTGCTTTCGATCCGTTAGGACTTTGATATGTCTAATGCACTTGGTCGCGACCTTGCAAAGCTGGTCGCCGCTGTTGACGCCGCCGCCTCTGAGTGCGGCCATGGCGCGTATGGCCAGCGCTTCCATATAATGCCGCCGGCGGGCTGGCTCAACGACCCCAACGGTCTTTGCCAGGCAGGCGGCGTGTTCCATGCCTATTTTCAGTATGCGCCGTTTGATGTCGAGGGTGGCGTTAAGGCCTGGGGCCATGCGACGAGCCGCGACCTTATGACGTGGGACTACGTTGGCGCCCCGCTGCTGCCCGACGAGCCGTTCGATTGCCACGGTGTGTATTCGGGCTCCGCGCTTGCCGAGGACGGTCGCATTCGCGTGCTCTATACGGGCAACGTTAAGCTTCCCGATGCGGACGGCACGTACGACTACGTCAATACCGGCCGCCGCGCCGATACTGTTTATGTCGAGAGCGTTGATGGCCTTGCCGGTCGGGAGTTCAGCCAAAAGCGCGTGGTGCTGGCGTCCGAGGATTATCCCGAGGATTTGACCTGCCACGTGCGTGACCCCAAGGTGTGGCGCGATGATGATGGGCGTTACCACATGGTGCTGGGCGCGCGTCGTCGCGTGGACGGTCCGCATGTCGATAGTCGATTTTGCGCCATGCACGGCGAGGGTGCCGGGCACGATGTGGGTGAGATCCTGGTGTATGGCTCGGCCGATATGCTGAGTTGGGAGCTCGAGAGCCGTGTGTCTACGCCCGAGCGCTTTGGCTTTATGTGGGAGTGCCCGGGATACCTTGAGCTTGAGGCGGATGGCGGTGTACCGGCGAAGTGGCTGTCCTTCTCGCCCCAGGGCCTCAAGGGCGGTCGTTGGGACCGCGGCAATGTATATGCAGCGGGCTACATGCCTGTAACGGGCGACATTACGGGCGGCAATGACGCTTATGAGCTGGGCGAGTTCCGCCTGTGGGACGCCGGTTTTGACTTCTATGCTCCGCAGGAGTTCACGGCCGAGGACGGTCGCCATATTCTAATCGGCTGGATGGGCATGCCCGATGAGCCGACCTATGGCAACGACCCCACCGTGGCGTGCGGCTGGCAGCACTGCATGACGGTGCCGCGT
>URYA01000202.1 GCA_900551975.1 uncultured Collinsella sp.
ACCGCAGGAAGCTTGGATACGCCTAGGCGCGGTCCAAGAAATCGTCCGCACCCCCAAACAGTCCCTATTTCACCGCAACTTAGAAGTGGGGCCGGGCACGCATTTGCATTTGCGCGCCCGGCCCCGCCGTGTCTATATGTGCTCGGTTACTTGTCGGCAGCGGTCTTTTTGGTAGTCGACTTCTTGGCAGTCGACTTCTTCGCGGTCGTCTTCTTGGCCGTTGTCTTTTTGGCCGCCGTGGCCTTCTTTGCCGCCGTCGTCTTTTTAGCCGTGCTCGCCTTGGTCGTGGTCTTGCGGCCGCGGGCGGGCTTCTTCTCCTTGGTCGGGCAGTCCATGTTGACGCAGATGCGCCACGGGCCGCGCGCCGTGTTGACCACCACGATGGGGGCGCCGCACTCGGGGCAGGTCTCGCCCGTCGCCTCGAGCTTGCCGCGCGCCGGCAGCGGATAGCTCACGCCGCAGTCGTCGTAGTTGGTGCAGCGGATAAAGCGCTTGCCGCTCTTTTCGCTCTTGTGCGCGATTAGGTCGCCATGGCGTCCTGCCTCGGCGCACACCTTGCACTCGCCCACCTTAAGGTCGGGCTCGTAGTTGGTGGGGCACGTGGGGTTCACGCAAATCTCGAAGGCCTTTTGACGGAACGGCTGGCACTTAATGCGCGGCGCGCCGCACTCGGGGCACACGGCCGCCTCACCCTCGAGCGGGCTTACCTTGACGCCGCTCGGCACCGGATAGGTCACATCGCAGTCGGGCCAGCCCATGCAGCCGATAAAGCTGCCGCGAGTCTTGGCGCTCGTCTTCATAACCAGGTCCTTGCCGCACTTGGGGCAGGCGCCCACGCGCGCATCGGCCGTGACGGCGTCGCTGATAGCATCACCCAGCTCCTGCGTATGCTTGAGCAGCTCGTCGAGCACGCCAGCCAGCAGCGCGCGCGAGTGCGTCACGACATGCTCTTCGGTATCCTCGCCGCGCTCCACACGGGTCATATCGCCATCGAGCTCGCTGGTCATATCGGGGCTCGTGATGCGCGGGGCAAACTGCGACAGCGCGTCGATGATGGCGATACCCAGCTGGCTCGGCTCAACGGGATCATTTTTGAGATAGCGCACAGCGTACAGGCGCTCGATGATGCTCGCGCGCGTGGACTTGGTACCCAGGCCGCGCTTTTCCATCTCCTGCACGAGCTTGCCCTGGCTGTAGCGCACGGGCGGCTCGGTCTGCTTGGCCTCAAGCTTAACGTCGAACACGTCGACCGTATCGCCCTGCTCCAGCGGCGGCATCTGCTCGTCGCGCTTAAGGCCGTACGGATAGGCCTCGCGGAAGCCAGGGGTCACGAGCACGTCGCCCGAGGCCACGAACGGCTCGCCGTTGACGTCGAGCTCGAGCTTGGTGTTCTCGATGGTCGCGGGACCCATGAGCGTTGCCAGGAAGCGACGGGCGATGAGGTCGTAGAGCTTGCGCTGGCCGCCGTCGAGCGTGGACGGATCGCCCTCGCCCGTGGGATAGATAGGCGGGTGGTCGGTGGTCTCGACCTTGCCGCGCGGGGGCTTCATGGGACCGGCGAGCACCTTTTTGCACACGGGCGCCAGCGCCGGGTTGATCTTTGCCAGGTCGCTCACCACGGCGCCCAGATCGAGCGTCGCAGGGTACACGGTATTGTCGACACGCGGGTAGCTGATAAGACCCGCCATGTAGAGGGACTCGGCGATGCGCATCGTACGCGCAGGCGAGATGCCCTCGGCCGCGGCGGCAGCCTGCAGCGAGGTGGTCGCAAACGGCGTGGGCGGCTGCTGCTTGCGCGAGCGCTTGGTCACCGCGGCAACGGTCGCCATCGTAACGCCGTCAACGTGGCCGTACGCCGTCTCGGCAGTGTCCTTGTCGGTAAAGCGCGCCGTCTTGTGAGCGATCTTAAAGCGATCATCCTCGGCAGCACCCTGAGCGGCACCCATGCCGCGAATCTGCCAATAGTCCTCGGGCACAAACGCCATGCGCTCGCGCTCGCGCTCAACCACCAGGGCGAGCGTCGGCGTCTGCACGCGGCCGGCAGAGCGCACGTTGCCAAAGCCGCCAAACTTGGCGAGCGTCAGGTAACGCGTGAGCACCGCACCCCAGATGAGGTCGATGTGCTGACGGCTCTCGCCGGCGTCGGCCAGATTCTGGTCGAGCGAGACGAGGTTATCGAAGGCCTGCGTGATTTCGGCCTTGGTAAACGAAGAATACTGGGCACGGGCGACCGGCAAGTCCGGTGCAACCTCGCGCACCTTGTTGAGGGCGTCCGAACCGATCAGCTCGCCCTCGCGATCGAAGTCCGTGGCGATGATGACACTATCGGACTTCTTAGCCAGGTTCTTGAGCGAGCGAATGAGTTCCTTCTCGGCCGGCAGTTTAATGACCGGTGCCCACGTGAGGTAGGGCAGGCTCTCGAGCTTCCAGCCCTTAATGGAGATACCGTCAGCAAGGAACGGCTTGCGCTTGGTGTCGTAGGGCGGGCGGGCCAGGCCATCGGGCATATCGGCCGGCAGCATCTCACCGTCCTCGGTCACCGAATACCAACCCAGCTTTTTATCGAACAGCACGCTGTCGCAAAAATCGGGCGCAAGGATGTGACCGGCAAGACCGATCGTCACGCACTCCTCGCCCTTCCACTCAAAACGGTAGATGGCGGTGTTGTACACCTTGTCCTTTTTAGGCTTACCCGTGGACAGCCGCTCGGCGATCTGACGCGCGGCGTCGTTTTTCTCGGCGAACTGCCGAAGATCTGCCGCCTCGACGCCGTAGACCCGAATGGCCCGCTGGCAGCTGACCCGCTCCTCCGCAAAGCTATTCAAGGCCCCCAGCTCCTGGGAGCGGCGGCGGAACAGGGGATGGATATGCTTCATCTGGAGCCGCGTCAGCAGGACGGAGAGCGGCACGGTCAGGAAAAACACGCCGGAGAGCAGGGGGGAGAGCATCAGCAGCATCACAAAGGAGCCAATGACCGTCAGCAGGCTGGTGCCGATCTGGAGCAGATCAATGGACAGGGCGGCGTTGACCGTGTCCACATCATAGCAGACCC
>URYA01000203.1 GCA_900551975.1 uncultured Collinsella sp.
ATACCCCTCTTCCGCCGCCACTTGGGCCACCGTGTCCAGATCGGTCAGGCTTACGTTTTTCACCTGAGCTTCGGCCAGGCGTTCCACGCTCTTTCGCATTCCATAGGTAAAAATACTGGCAATGCCCAAAACCTCTGCCCCCGCCTGGCGCAGAACCTCCACCACCTCCAGCACACTGCCGCCGGTGGAGATCAGGTCCTCCACCACAACGACCTTCTGGCCCTTCTCCAGCCTGCCCTCGATGCGGTTCTGGCGGCCGTGGTCCTTGTTGCCGGAGCGGACGTAGCCCATAGGCAGGCCCAGCAGGTGAGCGGCGATGGCGGCATGGGCGGTCTCCACGGCCATATGGCGCAAGCCGTGCGCCTCGAGCGCGGCAACAATAAGATTGCGAACGGCAGGGGCGTCCTCAACGACCAAGATGAGCGGTTTTACGGCAGAGTTCGGCACGGCGCTACTCCTTATCAAACGAAACGTCGGCGGCAGGAAGCTCAATCGTAAAGACCGAGCCGTGCGGGTCCGCCGCGGCAACCTCTATGCTACCGCCATGCGCCAGCGCAATGGAGCGGCAGAGCGAAAGACCCAGGCCCACGCTGCGGTGACTGTCAGCCAGACCGTGGTTGGCGGTGTAGAACGACTCAAAGATCCGCTCGCGATCCTCGGGTGCGATGCCCGGACCATCATCGGCCACCGAGCACGTCACGCGTCCATCGTCGACGCTAATCGAAATCATGATATGCGAGCCTGTGGGCGTATAGGTGATGGCGTTGTTCACCAGATTGACCACCAGCTGCACCATCAGGCGCGCATCGACGTTGACGAGCGCCGGCTCATCGCACGCCACCACCTTAAGGTCGTGCTCGCGCACGGCAGGGTTCACGTGACGCAGCGCCTCCTCGACGATATCGTCCATGAGCTCGAGCGTTGTCGACAGATGCATACCGCCACCCTCGAGCTTGGTGATGGCGAGCAGATTCTCGACGGTGGCGTTGAGCCACAGCGCATCCGAGCGAATGGATAGAAGCAGGCCGCGGCGCGTCTGGGCATCGAGCACCGCGGTGCCGGTCGAGCCCTGATCGAGCAGCACGTCGGCATTGCCCGAAATACTGGTGAGCGGCGTACGCAGATCGTGCGAGATGGAGCGCAGCAGGTTGGCGCGCAGCTGCTCGTTTTTGGCAAGCACCGCCGCCTCCTCGCGGGCCTCCATGGCGCGAGCGCGATCGAGCGCCAGCTCGCCTTCGCTCACGATGGCATCGGCAAGTGTTCGCTCCTCGTGCGTCAGCACGTCGGGCTCGGCAACGATAGCCAGCACGCCCACCACCGAGGCGGGGTCGCCCGAGCGCGCGAAGCCGTCGCCTGTGCAAACCGTCAGGTAGATGCCATAAAACGCCGAGCCGCCATAGGTGGCATCGAGCGGCGTTCCCACATAGGCGGACGCCGAGAGCCGCGGCGGCATCTGCGGCGCCAGTTCGTGCACCGGTGTGGCATCGCCCACGGCCGTGTATGTCGAACGCGGCAGCAGGTCATCGCCCTCGGCGTCGGCGCTGTACCACACGACCGGACAGCCCGAAAGACGCGCCAGCTGCGTTGCCATGGCGTGAACGATCTGCTGC
This sequence comes from uncultured Collinsella sp., assembly GCA_900551975.1. Classification (GTDB taxonomy): domain Bacteria; phylum Actinomycetota; class Coriobacteriia; order Coriobacteriales; family Coriobacteriaceae; genus Collinsella. Next base: position 1,611 of record URYA01000203.1, read on the forward strand.
TCGTCGGCGCACCGCTGCAGCATGCGGTTGGTCTCGAGCACCATATGCGTGCGGCGGTCGCTGGCGGCAGCCTGTGCCAAGGCGCGGCGCAGGGCCAACGCAATCGAGCTCGACACAAGCGAGACCACGAACATGATGAAGAACATGCCGGGATAGCCGCGATCGATAAGCGACAGCGAGTAGCGCGGGTCGACAAACAAGAAGTTGTAGAGCGCCACGGCGGCAGCCGAGCTCAGCAAGCAATACAGGCGACTCCAGGTAAAGAATGCGCACAGCTGAACGGCGAACACATAGACGATCATGATGCTCGGCGCGAGACCCGGATGGTCGAGCAGCGCACCCACAATCGTCGCCGCGACCAGCAGCCCCACCGATACGCAGGCGTCATACAGAGGAGTGCGGCGCGTCAGCGTTGTGCGCCGCCACCAAAAGCTATCGGCAATATCGCCGTCCGTACGGACGTCCATCAGTGCCCCGCCCCTCTCTCAAAAACAAAAACCACCACAAAGGGACAGGCACCTTTGTGGTGGTTTCCCTTGTGGTGGTTCCAAGTGTATAGCCTTTGCAACCTGCGGTCGCTAGACAAACAGCACGTGCGCGAGCAGGGCACACACGCACACCGCTCCAAATACTAGTGCCACAATCGAGATCACGCGGTCGGCCATATCCATGTTGGCACGGTTCGTCAAAAACCGATCTTCGGCGGCGTCGGCGCGTGCCTCACGTACCAGCTCGGCAACCACCTCGCGGCCATCAAGCATCTTTACATCCATGTTTGCCTCCCCGGTCTCAATCTTGTCCATCGAAAACCAACTCCGTGCAAACCGTCGGCGCCTACGGCCGCTCGTTGGGGGCCAGGCGCTGCATCTTGTTCACGGCCTTGAACTTGGTGAACAGCGGCACGTACTCAAAGCTCACGTTGGAGTTCTCCAGGCCGTACCAGCGTGCAGGCGTGCCGGCGGCGCGGCGGATGATGTACTTGAGCGTGATGGCCGTACGCTCGCTCGGCTCCACATCGCTTTCGGGCGCCAGAAGCTTACGGATCAGGACGAACTTGAACGTACCGATGTTACCCGGATCCTTGTAGACCGAGTAGTCATGCGTCTGCGCAGGCAGTTCGCCGGTGGCAGCCAGGTCCTGAACGACCTGACGCAGGTAGGCATTGACGCGCTGGTTGATCTTGTAGCCCAGGTACAGATGCACGCGGAACACGTAGTCGGTGCCGAACGTCTCGACCGAATAGGCAAAGGTATGCGGCTCGTCCATGGTCTCGACATTCACGAACCACCAGGCGCGAGCGCGCTTGGGATGCTTGTCCAAAATCGAGTAGACGATGTCGCGGTCGATGTAGTCGGTATGGGTGTCCTTGGTCAGGTACACGACGTTGTCGCTCATGCGCTCGTAACGGTCGTCGTCGCGCAGGCGCTTGAGCTGCGGCAGG
>URYA01000204.1 GCA_900551975.1 uncultured Collinsella sp.
CGACGGCCTGTATTTTGAGATTGGTCGCCAGGCGATCGAAACCGCGCAGGCGCTTCGTCGCGTGCTGCACGAGCGCGGTTACCAGTTCTTCTTGGAGACGCCCACAAACCAGCAGTTTGTGATTCTGCCCAACGAGGACATGGCGCGCATTCGCGAGCACGCCTCGATCGAGTACTGGGAAAAGTACGACGAGACCCACACGGTGGTGCGCTTTTGCACTAGCTGGGCCACGACGCAGGAGGATATCGACGCGTTGGCGGCTGTCCTGTAGCCTGATGTAATGACGAGGGGCCGCCTTGCGCCGGGTTTGGCGCAGGGTGGTCTTTGCTTTTGGGGGAGAAGGGTTGTATGACCGAGATGTCCGAGCCGACGATTCGCCTGGCGACGCCCGAAGACGCGCCGGCGTTGCTTGCCATCTATGAGCCGTATGTGCGCCAGACGGCGATTACCTGCGAATACGAGGTGCCGAGCGTTGAGGAGTTCGCCGGGCGCATCGAGCGTACGCTCAAGCGCTATCCGTATTTGGTGATGGAGCTGGAAGGGCGTCCGGTAGGCTATGCCTATGTGAGCCCGCTCAACAGCCGCGAGGCATACGACTGGTCGGTCGAGACGTCGATCTACCTGGCGCGCGACGTGCGCCACGGCGGGCTGGGTCGTATGCTGCACGATGCGCTCAAGCAGTGCCTGATTGCGATGGGCATCACCAACATGTGCGCGCTCATCGCCGTGCCGCACGACAGGGACGACGAGTATCTGACGCACAACAGCCAAGACTTTCATGCCCATATGGGGTATCGCCTGGTGGGTGCCTTCGACCGCTGCGCCCAAAAGTTCGGCCGCTGGTACGACATGTGCTGGATGGAGCTGGTCCTGGCCGAGCGCACGCCCAACCAACCTAAGCCAACCTGGTTCCCCGACCTTCCCAAACCTACCATTTAGGGACAGGTTTATTTTGGCAGGTTAGCCGATGGGCTCGGTGTATTTGGCACGGTCGGTGCGCTGGATGCGCTTGGAGACATGGAGCGGTCGGCCGTCGGTGTCGTAGACGTAGTCGGTGATCAGGATCAGCGCCTGCCCGCGCTCGACGTTGAGCAAAAACGCCTCGTTTTGCGAGGCATAGCACACCTCAAAGGTCTTATGTCCCTGTGCCGGCGCGCGATGGAATTCCTGGCGCAGCGTGGCGTAGAGCGAACCGTTGATATCGCGATCGATGAGTGCTTCAAAGCTCGGTGGTAGATAGGTGGTCTCCAGGCACAGCGGCGCATCGTCCAGATAACGCAGGCGGACAAGTTTGACGAGCTTGCTGCCCACGGCGACATCGAAGAACTTGGCCGCATTGCCCGCGGCCTTGGCAAAGCCCGAGTCCACCGTGCGCGTGGTGGGCTTCATACCCTGACCCTGGACCTGTGTCGTGTAGCTCGAAAACACCAGGTTGTTCTCGTGGAGCGCCGGCGTGTCGGCCACAAAGGCGCCACGCCCGCGCTCGGTGCGCACCAGGCCCTCATCAACGAGCACCTTAAGGGCGTGGCGTACGGTGCTGCGCGACAGCCCCGATTCGTCCATGAGTTCCATCTCGGACGGCAGCTTGTCTCCGCGTGCGTAGGTGCCGGAGGCGATGCGGTCGCGCAGCATGCCCGCCAAGCGCTCGTATTGGGTCAGTCTCTTTTTAGATGAAGCGTTCATGCGATCAACCTGTATCTAACCTGTATGCGTATCTAATCAAGCATGTATTCAATACAACAACAAAACCGCTGGTAGCAAGTTATCGAAAACCGCATCAGCAAAATTTCTAAGACAAATATAGCATACAACTAGTCGACATAACCAAAACATGTATGTAACTTGTATGCCATCGAGAGCATCAAACGAGAAGAAAGGCTGATGCACGATGACTACTCAGGAACAGGTTAAGGACGTCGTCTCCCAGGTTTTGGCCGACAAGGCAGACAAGGGCGGCATCAAGCGCGTCGTGTGGATTGGCGCCGGCGGATCCAACGGCGGCAACTATCCTGCCCAGTACTTTATGGAGCACGAGGCCACGCAGGTCGTGAGCTCCAGCTACACCAGCAATGAGTTCGTGCACGCAACTCCTGCCTACGTTAACGAGAACACCCTGGCCGTCGTCGTGTCCATGCGCGGCACCAAGGAGACCATCGTCGCCGCCCAGGTCGCCAAGGACCACGGCGCCAGCACCATCGCCATCTATGTCGACGAGTCCGGCCTCACCGAGGTCTGCGACTACAAGATTCAGTATGACAGCCTGGCCGTCGACGAGTCTTGCATGGGCCGTACCAACTCCGCCGTCGTGACCATGATTGCCATGGAGCTTACGCAGCAGACCGAGGGCTATGCCGAGTATGAGACCGCTATGGCCGCCTTCGACCTGGTTGACCCCATCTATCGCAAGGCCGTCGAGTACACCCGTCCGCTCGCCGCCAAGTGGGCCGAGCAAAACGCCGACAAGCCCTGCATCAACGTGATGGCTCAGGGTCCGCTCTTTGGTGCCGCCTACGTCTTTAGCATCTGCAACGTGCAGGAGATGCTGCAGATCGACTCTTGCACCATCAACACCTGCGACTTCTTCCACGGCCCCTTCGAGATCCTGGACAAGCGCACCTCGCTGTTCCAGCTCATCAGCGTCGGCCGCAGCCGCTGCAACGACGAGCGCGGCATCCGCTTCGTCAACCAGTACGGTGGCGAGCGCGTCTATCAGCTCGACGCCAAGGAGCTCGGCCTCAACGACATCAAGGACAGCGTGAGCGAGTACTTCAACCACCTGATCTTTGCCCCGATTCTCAACAACGTGTATATGCGCGCACTCTCTGCCGTCACCCACAAGGACTACATGACGCGCCGCTACATGTGGAAGCTGGACTACTAGGGGATAGAGCGGCCTAACAGCTCGATGTCCTCATAAGTTGCGGTGGAATAGTTCCTGTTGGGGGCTTGAAGCCTCTATTTAGGAACTATTTCACCGCAACGGGGGTGCGGACAGAAAGTTGGACCGCGGGGCGGTCCGGACTGGAGGTTCGCAT
>URYA01000205.1 GCA_900551975.1 uncultured Collinsella sp.
GGAAAAGACGCGCAAGCGTGTGCTGGCCGCCATGGAAGAGCTGGGCTTTCGTCCCAATTTTGCTGGAGCGGCGTTGCGCGGCGGGTCGTATCGTTCTATTGGCCTGTGCATGTACAACATCACACGTGTCGGTAACCTGGCGACGCTCGAGGGTATCATGCAAGCGGCGCGCGAGCACGATTTTGCCGTTACTATGATCGAGATGGGCGGCGACAAGCCCTATGCACTTGCCGATGCCTCGCGCCGCATGGTCGAGCGACCCGTCGACGGCATGATTCTCAACATGAACCGCATGGCTCCCGATTTTGAGGAGTTTGTTCCCCAGCCGGGAGTGCGAACGGTCATCCTGTCCATGTATGCGCATCCGCGCTGCACGACGATCGACTCCGACCAGTATGGTTCGTGCGAGCTGTTGACCAATTATCTGCTGGAACATGGTCACTCGAATATGCGGTTTGTGGCGGGTCCGGAAAACTCGATTTCCTCGCGTTTTCGTGAGGCCGGTTGGCGCGATACGCTGGGTCGTGCTCATGTCGATGCCGCTCCGATGCTGCGTGGCGATTGGAGTGCGGACAGTGGGTACGCCATGGGCGAGCGGATTGCGGCCGAGGTGCTTGCCGGCGGGTCGCAGGCGCCGACTGCCGTGCTTGCGGCAAATGACCAGATGGCGCTGGGCGTTATCGCCGCGCTCGAGAACGCGGGCCTGTCCGTGCCCGACGACGTGAGCGTGGTTGGTATCGACGACGCACTCGAGGGACTTGTTCCTCACAATCGGCTGACGACGTTGCGATTTGATTTGCGCGGTGTCGGTAAGCTTGCGTTTGAGGCGGCGATTGGAGAGAGCTCGTCTATCGAGGCGATTCATGTGCCGAGTACGTTGGTCGAACGCTCGACTGTCAAAGATATACGGGCGTAGGTTCAGCTCGTTCTGCCTATTTGTCTCAATCTGTAACAGCTAGGACCCAAAAACTCGGCTAGATGTTACAGATTGAGACAAACGGACCCCGAACCGCTCAAAAAGACCGGGGGCGGCGCGCCGTGTGACGTGCCGCCCCCGGCTGAGAAATGGGGACAGGTTGTGTGAGCGGGCAACCCCGCCAGCCGCTAGTCCAGACGACGGGTCTGCGCCACGTGCTTATACCAGTAGGCGCTTGCCTTGGGCGTGCGCTTCTGGGTTTCAAAGTCAACGTAGAAGAAGCCGTAACGCTTGTTGTAGCCATTGGTCCAGGAGAACTGGTCCTGCAGGCTCCACAGGAAGTAGCCGCCCACGTTGACGCCCACCTCCATGGCCTTGAGCAACCAGCGCAGGTGCTGCTCGATGTAGTCGATGCGCGGCTGGTCGTCCACAAAACCGTCCTTGTAGGGGTCCTTGTAGCCCATGCCGTTCTCGGTGATGAAGATCTGCTTGTAGTTGGGGTAGCGCTGCTTAATGTAGACGAGCAGGTCGAACAGGCCCTCGGGATAGATGATCCAGTCCCAGTCGGTGGTGGGGATGCCGGGCTTGTTCACATGCTCGCCAATACCCTTAACGCGCCAGCGCCCGGTGCCCTTCTCGCCCGTGCCGTTGTGGTGCAGGTCGTTCTCGCCGTCGTAAGCCTTCAAGAAGCGGCACTGGTAGTTGTTAACGCCCAGGTAGTCGTTGTAGAGCGCGGCTTCGCGCATAGTCTCGAGGTCCTCGTCCAGGATCTCGATGGTGCCGCCCGAGACGGCAGCCAGGCGGTTGGCGCACTCGAGGGTGTCGGGCGCATAGTCGCCGCGGAAGGTGGCATCGAGCAAGAACTGGTTCTGCAGCACGTGCTCGTTGTTGGCGGCTTTGATGTCGGCGGGGTCGTTCTCGTTGAGCGGATACTTAAACTCCAACGACTGAATGACGCCGATCTTGCCCTTAAAGCCGCCGTTGTGGAAGGCCAGCACGGCCTTGGCGTGGGCGAGCATCATGTTGTGCTCGCACTGGAAGGCCTCGGCAAGATGCGCCTTGACGCCACCGGGGAAGGTGCCCTCGATGTAGGTGTTGGAGGCGTCGGCCCAGATCTCGTTAAAGGTGAACCAGTAGGTCACCTGGTCGGCGTACTCCTTAAAGCAGAAGGTGGCAAAGTCCACAAAGGCGTCGATGGTCTCGCGGTTGAGGAAGTCGCCCTTCTCAAAGAGGGCAAGCGGCGTATCGAAGTGATGCAGCGTGACAAACGGCTCAACGTGGTGCTTATGGCACTCGGCGAAGAGATCGTGATAGAACTGGACTCCCTCGGGGTTAATCTCACCGGTGCCGTTGGGGAAGATGCGGCTCCAGGCGATGGAGAGGCGAATGCCGTTGATGCCAAACTCCTCGCACAGCTCCAGGTCGACGGGGTACTGGTTGTAGAAGTCCGAAGCGGGATCGGGGGAGAAGCGCCCCTGGGCCTCCAGGAAGTCGTCCCAGGCAACCTTGCCCTTACCGTGAGTGCGGGTTTCGCCCTCTACCTGGTAGGCAGCAGTGGCGCCGCCAAAGATAAAGTCCTCGGGAAACTGCGCGGGCGGGTTAGTGACGCTAGCAGGGTTAACGGACATAATGATCCAATCGTCTAAATCGAAGGGCCAGCCGGTCTTGGATGGTCGGCTGGCCCTGAGCGTTACTTACTTCGAAAGCTGTTCACTCACGAAGGCGAGAGACTTGTCGCCGTTCTGGGAGAGCTCGATGTACTGCTTGCCACGGCAGGCGACGCACTTGTTGCCCACGCGCTCGCAGTCCTTCTGCAGGTCGGCCAGGTAGCTGGCGGCCTGCGGGGCCAGGACGACCAGGTCAAAGTCGGGGAGCATGTCGACGTGGTTGCCATATGCCTCGGCAGCGGTCTCAAGATCGATGCCGCGCTCCTTGGCGGCCTTGGCCAGCGCGTTAGCGAGCAGGCCCGAGGTTCCGCCACCCTGGCAGAGCACGAGCACGCGCTTGCCGTTGAGGTCGCTGGTGGCCG
>URYA01000206.1 GCA_900551975.1 uncultured Collinsella sp.
GGCAGACGGAGCGGTGTAGTTGCCGTCGTCGTCCTTGACGGTGTCGAGACTGTACTGGCTCTCGATGGCCTCGCGCGCGGTGATATCGCTCTTCTTGCCGTTGTAGCTGTAGCTCGCCACGGTCGAATCGAGCTGGTCCTCGGTCAGGGTCGCCGAGCCGACGCCCTTGCCGCCAAAACCACCGTTGCCAATAAAGAAGCCGACCACGGCAGCGATCACGACTGCAACTACAAAGGCGGCAATCATCGTCTTCTTGTGCTTGCAAGCGTGGTCGTCCACGTCGGAGTCGTTGTCCTCATCCTGCTCCTCGGGCATGAGGTTCTCGTCGGCGGCGTCCGCGGCGATCTTTGCCTCCAGGCGAGCGTCCTCCTCCTCAGCGGTCGTGCCGGCGGCAATATGTTCGGCAGACGTGCCGGCGACCAGGTCGATCTTCTCGTCCTCATCACCGTCGGGGCCTTCGCCGCGCTCGATGATCTGGATGCCGTCAATCTCGTCCTTCTCGTCTTTCTTTTGAATCAGACCCATATCAGTTACTCCTTGTTAGGAAACATAGTCCGCAATAGAATACGCCCGACAGAGCGCCGGGCGTATTGATTCTCAGGTTATACGCAAACACTTAAGTACTATTTAGGCGTTTGCAGTCTGCATGCCTTAGGCCAGGTGCGCGATAACGGCATCGGCAAAGGCCTGCGTGCCCACAGCGCCCTCAACGGAGCCGGTCTGGGCACGACGAACGTCGCCGGTAACCTGCTCGCCCTCGTCGAGCGTGGCGGACACGGCGACACGAATGCGATTGGCCGCGTCGTTCTCACCCAGGTGATCGAGCATCATCGCAGCAGAGAGGATCTCGGCCGTGGGGTTGGCGATATCCTGGCCAGCGATATCGGGCGCGGAGCCGTGCGTTGCCTCGAAGATTGCGCAGTCGGCACCGATGTTGGAGCCGGGGGCCATGCCCAAACCACCCACGAGGCCGGCGCACAGGTCGCTCACGATGTCGCCGTACAGGTTGGGCAGCACCAGGACATCGAAGTCATTGGGGTTCTGGACCAGACCCATGCAGGTGGCGTCGACGATCTTGTCGTTGAACTCGATATCGGGATAGTTGGCGGCCACCTCGCGCGCCACGCGCAGGAACAGGCCGTCGGTCGCTTTCATGATGTTTGCCTTGTGTACGGCCGTCACCTTTTTGCGGCCGCAGCGGCGGGCGTACTCAAAGGCGTACTCCACAATACGGCGGCTCTTGGCGATGGAAATCGGCTTAATTGAGATGGCGGAATCCGCGGCGAAGGTCTTCTGACCCGAGCGCTCGACGAGCTGCGAGAGCTCCTCGACCTCGGCAGCGCCCTCATCGAACTCGATGCCGGCATAGAGGTCCTCGGTGTTCTCGCGCACGATGACCAGGTCGACATCGCGGAAACGCGAGCCGTCGCCCGGCTGCGACAGGCAAGGGCGCACGCAGGCATACAGGTCGAAGTGCTTTCGCAGGGCCACATTGACGCTGCGGAAACCCGTACCGACCGGCGTGGTGATGGGGCCCTTGATAGCAACCTTGGTCTCGGCGACCGCGTCGAGCACGTGCTGAGGCAGCGGCGTGCCAAACTCGTCCATGACGCCGGCACCGGCCTCTTGGACGTTCCAATTGATCTGGACACCGGTGGCCTCGACCACGCGGCGCATGGCCTGCGTAATCTCGGGACCGATACCGTCACCGGGAATCAGGACTACATCGTGCGCCATAATCTGTTACTCCTCGTCTTCGGCGTCGTCAGATTTTTTAACGCTAGCACGCTTCTTCTTTTTGGAGAGATCCAGGCCAAAACGTTTAACAAGCATTTCGCAAATCTCGCTCGAACGGGCCTTGAGATAGCTGCCCTTGCCGTTCTCGGCATCGAACTTAAGGCGCAGCGCAAGCTTCTCGGCGACCTCGGCGTCAATCTCGCCCTGGCCAAACTCGTACAGGCAACCGAGCATGTCGCGATACTCGAGGTCGCCGTGGTAGCACTGGATGGCCTCGTCCAGGATGGGCCAAGCCTCGCGCGAACGCTCGACGCTCGTGGCACCCCACACGCACAGCAGGCGGAAGGCGGCATAGCGCAGCGTGGAGGAAAGCTCATCGAACAGCGCGGTCTCGGCGCCCTCAAAGGCATCGCCCAGCTGCTCGGGGCAGGTGGTAGCGAGCGCCGCCAGGGCATCGAGAGCCTCCCAGCGGGTCTGAGCCTCGGGGCGGTCGAGTGCCTCGATCAGCGCGGGCACGCAGGGCACGACGCGCTGCGGATCGCGCTCGGCAAGCAGGTGCAGCACGCGGGCGGCAAACTGACGGATGCGGCGCGTGGGGCAGCCGAGCTCCTTGACCAGACGGTCGACGGCGTTCTCGTTCTCCTCTGCCAGCTGAAGCTGTGCCAGCTCCTCGTCGGTGAGCTGTTCTTCCTTGTTTTCTGCCATAGTTACCTCTTCTTACTATTTCTTAGCGTGCTTGCCAGCACCCTTGCTGTCATCGGTGACCGAGATGAGCTGTCGGTCGGCCGCGCCATTGCGGCGTGCGCGGCGACGCTCCTCGGCATCGCCCGCGTCGGCGGCGGCGCGGTGAGCCTTGTTGACGTTAAAGACCTCGTCGTGCTTGCGCCACGGACCCACGGACTCGCCAAAGCTCATCTTAAGGCCGGCGATAAAGCCGCCGAGCCAGCCGATCGGCGCAAACTGCACCAGCGGGAACAGCGAAAACACCCAGGTCAGCAGGACGACTGCCGCCGCACCCGCAAAGTTGGCAATCCAGTAGTCGCGCTTGGTGATGACGCGCTTTTCGCACGCCCACTGGCCGCACAAAAAGCCGATGTAGATCGCAAAGAGAAAGAGCACCAGCGCAAGCACCACGAACGTCCAGCTCATGGGCGCTACTCCTCGTGATGATGGCCGCAGCAGCACTCGTGGCCGTCGTCATGGCCGT
>URYA01000207.1 GCA_900551975.1 uncultured Collinsella sp.
TGAGCTGGGCCTATGCCGGAATCTCTCCCACAGAAACCACCGAAGAGCCCAAAATAGTAGACGCTTTAGTTGAGAAAAGTGGCGATTATTTCAACTTTTCTTTTGTTTTGTCCATTTATCCATAATGATGCGTATTTCTGTCGGTTTATGCAGTTTAGCCACTTTATTGCGTGAAAGTATTGTTTCCGTTCTGTTACAAGCGTCCCTGCCTTGATTAAAACAGCCTCACCGGTCGCGTTTTGTGCGCACCTAGGCAGCGATGTACTTGCCGTCCTGAATCACATAGGCTGTAGCGGGCTTCTCGACTTGGCCCTCGTCGTTCCACGCCGACGAGCGCCTGCATGCCCCAGTCGCACAGGGTATTGAAGGCGTTGATGGCCTTCTCGCCGTCAGCGACGTCATCCTCAGACTTAAGCGAGAGTTTGAGGTCCTTGGTCGAAAAATCCTTGGCGGCGAGCTTGGCACCCTTCTCGGCCGAAACGCCATAGGTTGCCGCGGCTCCGGTCAGAGGGCCGATGACACCGATCTTGAAGGTCTTGCCGTCATCGGCGGAGCCGCCGTCCGAGCCACCCGACGAGCAACCAGCGAGTGCCGCGGTGCTACCGAGCGCCGCGGCGCCAGCCAAGAAACTCCTGCGGTTAAGTACGTTGTTGATGCTAAACATGGTGTCCCCCTTTTCGCTGGCCGCGGTGCGACCGTCTTGCGGTACAGGGCAAACCTTATGGTGCAAACGTTGACAGTTTGTTACGGAAGTTCGTTTGTAGCGAGCGTGTTTCCAATGTTTCCGCAGCGTTTCGGGGGTGGCGTTTTGTGCGACTCCTGTTGCCTGGCGAGCACGCGCCCTCGGTTCACGCTAGAATGCACTCAACCTTTAAGCGGTTAATCCATCCATGAGATGCACGAAGGAGCTATCTATGAGCGAACCCCTGCGCACCGTGAACGTCGGCCTCATCGGTCTGGGAACCGTCGGCGGCGGCGTGGCCCGTCTGATCAAGAGCCACCACGATGAGTACCTGGCCGCCTACGGCATCGACCTTAAGCTGACCCGCGCCTGCGCGCTTGCCTGGGAGCAGGCCGAAGCCGCCGGTATTGAGCGCGAGGCCTTTACGAGTGACTGGCACGACGTCGTCACCGACCCCGCCGTCGACATCGTCGTCGAGCTGATCGGCGGCGAGCACCCCGCGACCGAGATCTTCACCACCGCCTTCGAGAACGGCAAGCACGTCGTCTCTGCCAACAAGGCCCTGCTGGGCCGTCATGTCGAGACGCTCGCCGAGAAGGCGCGCGCGTGCGGCGTGCAGATTAAGTGCGAGGCCAGCTGCGGCGGTGGCATCCCCATTGTCAGCACGCTCGAGCACGACCTGGTGGGCAACAAGATCCTGACCATCGCCGGCATTCTCAACGGCACCACCAACTACATCCTGTCGCGCATGGATGCCGAGGGCGCCGATTACGCTGACGTGCTCGCCGACGCCCAGGCAAAGGGCTATGCCGAGGCCGACCCGTCCGCCGACGTCGACGGCTTCGACGCCGCCAGCAAGACGGCAATCCTCGCTTCCATCGGCTTTGGCACCCGCGTTACCACCGACGATGTGTACCAGCAGGGCATCCGTACCATCGGCGCCGAGGACATTGCCCAGGCCCGCGAGCTCGGCTACACCATCAAGCTGCTGGGCATCGCACGCAACACCGAAGCCGGCGTCGACGTCCGCGTGCACCCCACGCTCATCCCGGCAGACCATATGCTCGCCAAGGTCAACGGCGCCATGAACGCTGTCTACGTGGTAGGCGACGCCGTGGGCGAGACCATGTTCTACGGTGCCGGCGCAGGCTCCTTCCCCACCGCGAGTGCCGTCGTGGGCGACATCCTGTCGCTCTCCGAGCAGATCAGCCGCGGCGTGGCTCCGCTGCCCGAGATTGAGCCCTATGGTCACAACCTCGCCTTTAAGCCCATGGACGAGCTCCAGACCAAGTACTATGTGCGCCTGAAGGTCGCCGACCGCGTGGGCGCCCTGTCCGAGACGGTCGACATCTTTGCCAAGCACAACATCTCGATCTCGCTCATCAACCAGGTCGAGGATGGCAAGTCGGGCGTCAGCGATGCCTGCTCGGTCATCTTCCTGACGCACCGCGCGCTCGAGAAGGACGTCCAGGCTGCCGCTGCCGAGCTTGCCAGCGTCGACTGCGTGGCCGAGGTCGCCAACGTCCTACGCATCGAGGACGTTGAGGCTTGGACCGAAGGCGTCATGGCCAACTAGTCCACTACTTCGAACCTCAACGAAGCTCAACGCAAAAGGCGCGTTGCCTGCATCAACCGCAGGCAGCGCGCCTTCTATTATTTGGACGGAACCCGTATCCCGACATTCCTTGCTACTTGCCGTCGTCGTCCTGGGCCTCATCGCGTGCATAGAGCTCCAGCATGCGGCGGCGGTATTCGCGCACGGCGAGCTTGGCGCGCTCCAGACGGCGGCGCTCGCGTGGGGTCAGCTCGGATGGGTCGACCTCGTCTCCATAGGTCTTATCGGCAAGTAGGTGCGCCGCGTCCACGATGCGGGCATCGATGTGGCCGCTCGCCGCCTCGGCGGAAAGACGCTCGGCAATCGTATCGAGCGTAGGCAGGCCCTCGAATACACGACCATGTCCATGCGAGGTCAGCAGCTCGTGCTCGCGTGCGAGCAGGCTCGCCAAATCGTGATGGGCGCGCAGGATGTCAAGTGCATCGGACGGATGCTCGGCAACTTCTGCCACGGCGGCGACCGGCGCGGCGTCGACCACGCGGTAGAAGAGCTGCGCGAGCAATGGCATCAAGAACACCGTGATGGCACCGGCGGCAACCATGACCGACGCAATATCTTGCGACAGCGCGCCCGCATTGACGGCCACGCTCGTTACGGCAACGATGATCGGCAGCGCCGTGGTGCAGTAGAGCGCCACGGTAATGC
>URYA01000208.1 GCA_900551975.1 uncultured Collinsella sp.
CGCTTTGTCGCCAATGACGAAGTGCTCGCCCAGCTGATCGCCAACGGCCAGGTCGCCACGCAGTACGTGGGCGAGGACGGCAAGCCCAGCATGGATCTCTCCGTCAACCCCAACGGCTCCGCACTCGCCATCGAGGGCATCACGAGCCCCGACGGCCGCGTCCTGGGCAAGATGGGCCATGCCGAGCGTCGTGGCGACAACCTGTACCGCAACGTGCCCGAGCATGTCCCCGGCGATAAGTTCATGCCGATCTTTGAGAGCGGCGTGGCCTACTTCGCTTAATGCGCCCCATCGGGTACAATCCCCTCGGGTAACAACACCCGCCACCGGCACGCCCGGTGGCGGGTTCTTTTTTGCTTCGCGCATGTAGGAAGGACATCATGGAAAGCCGCAAGCCGTATCTCGCCACCCTGCCCGGACTCATCCTGGGCTGTCTCGTCTGCTGTGCACTCTGGGGATCGGCCTTTCCCTGCATCAAGATCGGCTACGCACTCTTTGGTATCCCAGCGCACGACAGCGCTTCGCAGCTGCTCTTTGCAGGTTTACGCTTTACGCTTGCCGGCGCTCTGGTTATCGTTGGGATGAGCGCGGCTCAGCGCCGTCCACTCGTTCCGCAGGCTCGCGACATCAAGCCCATCTTTATCTTGTCGCTCTTTCAGACCATCGGTCAGTACTTCTTTTTCTATCTGGGCCTCTCGCGCGCCAGCGCCATGTCGAGCTCCATCATCGAGGCCAGCGCCAACTTCCTCGCAATCCTCTTTGCCGCCCTGGCATTTCACACCGAGAAGCTCAATACGGCCAAGGTGCTTGGCTGTGCGCTGGGCTTTGCCGGTGTCGCGCTCGTCAACCTTTCGGGCGCGGACGGCACCTTTGGCTTTAAGCTCGACGGCGAGGGCTTTATCCTGGCCTCCACCGTCGCGGGTGCCCTTTCGACCTGCCTGATCGGCATCTTCTCGCGCGAGCACGACGGCGTCTTGCTTGCCGGGTGGCAGTTCTTGGTCGGGGGCCTGGTCCTCACCGCCATCGGCTTTTTGATGGGCGGCGCGCTCTCCCCCACGGCGATTGTCCCCGCCATCGCGCTCATCATCTACATGGCGCTTATCTCCGCGGTCGCTTACTCGCTGTGGTCGCGCCTGCTTGCCGTCAACCCCGTCAGCCGCGTCTCGGTCTTTGGCTTTATGAACCCGGTCTTTGGCGTGCTGCTGAGCGCGCTGCTGCTCGGCGAGGGCGCTGGCACGAGCCCCGTTACCGTCATCGTTGCCCTGCTGTTGGTCTGCGGCGGCATCATCATCGTCAACAAACCCAAAAAAGCCTAGCGAGCTCACCTTTTAGGGAGGGCGTTTGCACACTTTAGCTTAATGGAATACATCGATGAGCTGAGGGCCGCCACGCACGCAAGCGTGCGACCCTTTTCCTAGCGTATCTGGATGCCGGCTTTCTTTTTCTCGGCCTTGACGCGGTAGAGCTCCGCATCGGCAGCGCGAAGTAAGTCTTGCCAGGTATCAACACTATCGCCGACCCGCGCGTAACCGATGGACATCCGCAATGCATACGGTACCTCGGCACGAGCGAGCTCGTCGTCAATCGCCGAACACAGGTCTATGATGTCCTGTTCCGCCGCTGCCTTTTGGAGCACCACAAACTCATCGCCACCATAACGTGCGATAAAGCCACCAGCCGGCGAGCAGACATCCTTGAGCGCCGTCGCAACAACCTGAAGAGCATGGTCGCCCTCCACATGTCCATAGCGATCGTTAATCTGCTTAAAGCCGTCAGCGTCCATCATAAGCAGATATACATCTTCGGCCTGATCCACATTTGAAAAGAGCGACAGCATATAGGTCTCAAAACGGTTGCGGTTGTTGAGTCCAGTCAACGGGTCAGTCGAGATCAGTTGCTCCTGATAGACGATATAGAGCAGCAGGATGCTCAGCGTTATACCGAAGCAAAGGCCCGGTACCGAAAACAAAACCTGGAAGGTACCGCCCACCAGAGCGGGAACCGCAAAAAAGGCGAGGGTGCGATAAATGGCCTTCTTTTGCAAGCTTTCGACTTTTCGAGCCTGAATAAAGGCATGCAAGGACGTATATATGACGTAGCAGTAGCTAACGATAGGCTGAATCATATAAAGCGCTCCGCGACGATATACGCCCTGCGCATCGATATAGAACATAGTGTGCGTCCAGTAGCTGGTAAATGCCAGAACGACCACCAATGCGGTTGGCAACGTTAAAAGTACCACCCTATAGGGCGTGGTCAGGAGCCGTGAGCCCTGCATCGTCTCGGAATAGAAAAACCAAATGAGGCACGCGATGGCGAACAGCGAAAACGAAACCGCGTTGGAAATCCAATTGGCCGTGATGCCTACAGGAGTGCTCACGCCGTCCGAGAGCGTCCAGATCATATCGAAGAAAATGTAGGCAGCAGACGTGTAGCCCAGCATGCTAAACAAAAGCTGCTGGGTGCTCGAGAACAGGGAGCGACGGCTTCGTACGGCAAGTCCGATAAGAATAATCATGCACAGCAGGAATATCTCGATCTTGAGTGCCTTAATCACCAGGTGCCATTCCCTCTATATCCAAGTGGCCAGAATCGCCCGAGTCGCGCCCAGGCGCCAAACGCCCCTTTCTCCGCAGGGGTAAGGGGAATAATAGCAGAGCGCCCGAATATCACTGCAAAACAGTTTCCGTTCGGGCGCTCGGACGGCGCAAACTGCACGCCGGAATCAATTATCGGTAACGGCCGTTACTCGCCGTCGATGTCGGTCGCGACGGCCTCCTCAATAGCCTCGACGCCTTCGACCGACAGATCCTCCTTGCCTTGGCAGAACTTCTTGTCGACCCAGCCGGTCAGAATCGGAGCCATGATTGCCGTGATGATAACGGCAGTGGCGATCTGGGCGTACGCGGTGGGCGCAAGCTCGGC
>URYA01000209.1 GCA_900551975.1 uncultured Collinsella sp.
GGAGACGCGCTCATAGCCGCCATACCATGGGACAAATAAAAGCCGAGGCCTCGCACTGGGACCTCGGCTTTTTCTGATTATGACAAAAGGATTGTCCCTTTGTCGCATCGCCATATCGCGCGCTTACGCCACGCCATCGCGGGCAAGCTCCTCGGCCAACGCCTCGGCAGGCATGGCCATAATCGCGTCGAGCTCGGCGTCCACCTCGGGAATACGCTTCACCTTGAGCTTGCGCACCAGATCACCGCGACACATCACGTGCGTCGGCTCACACAGTGCGCACAGGTCATCGAGCGGATTCTTGCGCGTCACCAGGATATCGGCGGCCTTGCCGCACTCGATTGTGCCGGTCTCGCCGCCCAACCCCAGTAGCTCGGCATTGACCTGCGTGGCCGTATGCAGCGCGAAGGCGTTGCCCACGCCGACATACTTGGCAAAATAGGCCACCTCACGCCACATGTCGTACTGCATCACGAACGGGCAGCTCGAGTCCGTGCCAAGGCCCACCTTAACGCCAGCTTCCAGTGCGGGCACGGGCGCTCTCGATGATGCCCGAGCACACGATGTCGCCGTTCTTCTTTTGCGTATCGGTAGAATGGGTCTTTTTCGGGTCGAGCAATACAAACGGCAGCGCCGGGCTGATAGTGCAGGTCACACTCGGCGCACGCCCCTCGAGCTGTGTGCCCGCGGCGCCACGATACAGCTCCAAGATTTCGGGTGTCAACGGAGCGCCGTGTCAATCGTGTCAACGCCGGCCTCAAGCGCGGCCTTCACGCCCTCGGTGCTCTCGACATGGGCCATGACCGGAAGGCCCATATCGTGCGCCGCCTTGCATGCCGCCGCGGCAACCTCCACCGGCATACGCAGCACGCCCGGCTCGCCCACCTCGGTCGCATCGAACACACCGCCCGTTACGAACAGCTTAATGACGTCGGCACCGCGCGCATACAGGTCGCGCACCTGTTCGGCTGCCTCGGCGGGACTGTTTGCCACCTGGGCGAACAAGCCCGCACCATGGCCGCCCGGCACCGTGACGCCCGTTCCCGGCGCCACCAGGCGAGGACCTTGATACTTGCCGGCATCGATAGCATCGCGCACGGCCAGATCGGCAAACAGCGGGTCGCCCGCGCCGCGCACCGTGGTCACGCCGCTTGCCAGCTGCTGCTGAGCGCTGCCCTTGAGGATATGGCGCACGATGGCGCGCCCCACGGGATTATCGAGCTTCTTCATCAGCGCGCCCGCATCGCCCGCCGAAACCGGTTTGCCCGAACCGCACAGATGCACATGCATATTGATGAGGCCCGGCATGAGATACGCCCCTGCCAGGTCGATGACCTCGGCGCCCGCCGGCGCCTGCGCCACAGCACTCGGCCCCATCCATGTGATGACACCGCGCTCAACGGCCACGGCCATATCGGGCTGCGGCTCCATATGCTCCGAGCCATCCAAGACGGTCGCATTGATAAACAACGTGGGACGATCGGCAGACGCCATATCGAGCTCCTCCCTCACGATTAACATGAACATTTGTCCATTATCACCTAATGCAGCGACCTAAAGTCGAGCATATCGGTTAACGGAGGGAAGAGGGGATGTGGGGGACGGAATACGTTGCAGCCCCACCCCAGCAACATCAGGGAAATGTCTCGATCTGTAACAGTTACGGGCCTAAACAGCCGCCAAACGTTACAGATTGAGACAAAGTCAGGGACAGCAGGGCGACACCAGCCACATCCCCTACTCCCACTCCTGCTCGTAGATGTTGAGCGACTTCACGTAGCGCCCCTGGGCGCCCATGATGTCGCGGACCAGGCGCAAAAAGAAGCTGATGCACGAGGTGTCAAAGCCGTCCTGCAGGTCCTCCGGATGCACCGCACCCGGCCCATCGACCGCCGTGTCACTCAGGCGCGCGATGTCATACAGATAGAGCTGTCCCGCCGTCAGCCAGACATCGTCGACGCAGGCGAGGCGCACCGCAATCGCGCCGTCACTCCAATGCTCCTTTTGCACGATATGCGGGTCGTAGACATCAAAGCGAAGGTCGGTGCGCGTATCCTTCAGCGCAACCATGCCAGTCGCGGGATCCTTGTCCAAAATGCCAAAACGCGAGAAATACTGTGTGTCGCGCACCTGCTCGAGCCGCTTGAGCGAGGCGGGCGAAAGCGATGCCGGCGGCTCGTCAACATATAGCTCGAGCAGCGTCTTGCCATGGCGATAGGGGCGCTCGAAGAGCAGCCAATCGGTAAACGCCATGTTGTAGGCCATGATTTCGTTTTGGGAAGGCTCGGTGCGATAGCTGAGCCACGGGTCGACAATAATCTCAAACTGCTCGCGCGCCGGCTCCAAAAACTGAAACTTCCGCAGCATCCAAAAATGGGCCATGTCGGCAATATCGTTGCCGACGGCTTCGGCCAGATGCGCTCGGTCTAAAACGTGGTCAGTCACGGCATCCTCCTCAAACTGATAGACCTCAATTTGAGCTTACGAGGAGGGTGGGCAGCCACGACCAGCACGGGCAAAATAGGCCTCCGGCTGCAAACCAGATGCTGACCAAACACTTGACGGGATGCTTGACCGAAAATGCGCACCGCAACAAAACCGCAGGCAGGCATAGACAGCCAACCCGCCTTTTCGAGCCAAGCGTCCACAGCCACCACAGAAACAACAGGTGACCACAGCCCAAGAAGTCGACAAATGAACACCCGTACGTCGACAAATGAGCAAATCGCTCGCAAACCCGCAAGGAGTGTCCCCGAATGCCGGCACATAAGGAACGTCCCCAGTTGCCGGCACTTGGGGACGTTCCTTTTGGGCCGGCCGTTGGGAACAGCCCTTGACGATTCAGCTGTGAACAGCCGCCTTACAGCTCCAGCGCGTCGGCGACTTCGGCAGCGCAGGCCAGGG
>URYA01000210.1 GCA_900551975.1 uncultured Collinsella sp.
GCGCCAGCAGGGTCTTGCCCACGCCGGAGGGACCCAGCAGCAGCACGTTGGACTTTTGCAGTTCCACGTCGCCGCCCTTGCCGCTGAGAATACGCTTATAGTGGTTGTAGACCGAAACGGACAGCACACGCTTTGCCTCGTCCTGACCGATGACATACTGATCCAGACCTTCCTTGATCTCGGCCGGGGTCATGATGTTGATATCCAGATCTGCAGCAGCGGGCTGGACATGGGCGCGGCTTGCGCTACCGCGAGCCGGACGGGCGCTTTTGGGCTGATCCGGCTTGTCAGAGAGCAGATCGTGGCACAGGCCGATGCACTCGCTGCAGATATTGACCCCGGGGCCAATGATCATGCGCTCCACTTCGTCCTGATGCTTGCCGCAAAAGCTGCAAACCAGATCCTTTTCGTTTTTGCCGGAATTGTTATTTGCCATAGCTGTTTTTCCTTATCCTGGATAGATTATAGCGGTTTACCGGTGGGCAATGACCTCATCGATCAGGCCGTATTCCTTTGCCTGCTGCGCGGTAAGGTAGTTGTCGCGCTCGGTGTCGGCCTGGACCTTCTCGATGGGCTGACCCGAGGCGTCGGACAGGATCTGGTTGAGCTCGCGACGGGTCTTCTTGATCTCCTCGGCCACGATCTCGATCTCGGTCTGCTGGCCCTGGGCACCGCCGCTGGGCTGATGAATCATGACCTTGGAGTGCGGCAGGCAGAAGCGCTTGCCCTTAGCGCCGGCCGAAAGCAGCACGGCAGCCATGGACGCGGCCATACCGACGCAGATGGTGGAGACCTGCGGCTTGATGAAGTTCATGGTGTCAAGAATCGCCAGGCCGGAGTAAACCTCGCCACCGGGCGAATTGATGTAGAGCGAGATATCCTTCTCGGCATCCTGGCTCTCAAGATGCAGCAGCTGGGCAACGACCAGGTTGGCGCTGACGGAGTTGATCTCCTCGCCCAAAAAGATGATGCGGTCGTTGAGCAGGCGCGAATAGATATCGTAGCTGCGCTCGCCGCGCGGCGTCTGCTCGATAACGTATGGCACGAGGGCGGAATCGAACTTGGCGATCATACGCATCTCCATTTCTCTCTTGCGGACCAAATTGGTTCTAGATAAACGTACGGTGCCCGCATGCTATGCATTGGCTGGCACCGTACGAAGCAACCGGATAACCGGTGTATAACTTTACCCCATCACGGGCGCACGCATGCGCTCGCGGGCAAGGTGGCGAGAATTACTCGGCGTCCTTGGCGGTCTCGTCGACCTCGGTCACCTTGGCGTTCTCGACCAGGTGGTCGACGGCCTTGGAGCGACGGATGGACTCGCGGACGGCAGGCATGCGGCCATCAGCGATGAACTCGGCCTTGGAAGCCTCGACGTCCTTGACGCCGGCCTTCTCGAACTCGGCGTTGATGTCATCCTCGGTGACCTCGATCTTGAGCTCGCGGGCGAGGGCGTCGAGAGCCAGGGACTCACGGGCAACGTCGTTGGCCTGCTTGTGCAGGTCGCCGATGAACTGCTCCATGGTCAGGCCGGAAGCGGGCAGCCAGGTGTCCAGCGTCATGCCGCGGGCAGCGAGGTTGGACAGGAAGTTCTGGCCAAGCTCCTCAAAGACGGACTGCTCGTAGTCGGCGTCCTCGTCGAGCTGCAGGCGCTCGGCGAGAGCGGAGACGCAACGGTTCTCCTTCTCGGCCGGGAGGCGGGAAGCCTTGTCCTGCTCGATCTCGATCTTGATGGCGTCGCGCATAGCGTCGATGCTGTCGAAGCCAAAGTCGGACTTGACGAGCTCGTCGGTGAGCTCGGGGGTGTTGCGGACCTTGATGCCCTTGACGGTGACCTCGACGGTGTGGGTCTCGGCCTCCTCGCCCTCCTCGACCTCGTCGGTCCAGGTAACGGTCTTGACGTCGTCAACGTTAGCGCCGATCAGGGCCTCGTTGAACTCCTTGGGGTTGCTGTCGCTACCGGCGATGAGCATGCGGCCCTCGGCGGCAAAGTTGTCGGCGTTCTCGACGGCCTTGAGGTCGACGGTGACGTAGTCCTCGGCCTCGACGGCGCGACCCTCGACGTCCTCGAAGGTGGCACGGTAGTTGAGGAGCATCTCGACCTGGTTGTTAATCTCGGACTCGGTGACCTCCGCGGGGGGCATCTCGATCTCGACGGCGTCGAAGGAGGAGAGCTCAGCGGCGGGACGCAGGGAGAACTCGACGGTGTAGGTGTAGTCCTCGTGATCCTTGGCGAGGTCGAGCTCCTTGTAGTCACCGCTCTTGGTGGGGACGATGTCCAGCTCGTTGAGGACGGCGGGCTCGTTGGCGGCGATCAGGTCGTTGGTGGCCTGAGCGAGGGTGGCCTCGGCGCCAAGAGCGGAGTCGATGACCGGACGGGGAGCCTTACCGGCGCGGAAGCCCGGGAAGCGGTACTTCTTGGCGGTATCCTTGTAGGCCTTCTTGATCGCGGCGTCGACGTCGGCGGCCGGGATGGTGACCGTAGCGGTGAGCTTGGCGTCCTTGACGTCAGAAGCGGTGATGTTCAACACGTTCCTCCTCATACTGCCCAGCTTATCTGAGGTGCTGGTACCTTTATGCAACAAAGAGTCGCGACGGCCGAAGCCGACGCAGATGCGTTGGTGCGGGCGAAAGGACTCGAACCTTCACGGGAATCCCACCAGAACCTAAATCTGGCGCGTCTACCAATTCCGCCACGCCCGCATGAGCGCACAGACTAGGAATGATAGCAGATACGAACGGTAAGCGCACGCACACCTTTTACAGGCTCACGACCTCACCACGAGTTACAGCGGAACAGGGTAGCTCCTGCAGCCCACAATTCGGACGAAAAGTGGGCTGCAGTTTCCCCGGGCTTGCCAAAGAGCAGCGGC
>URYA01000211.1 GCA_900551975.1 uncultured Collinsella sp.
GCTGCCTGCATCCCGCTAATGCCACGCACCGCCAGATGAACGATGAAGAGCTCATCGCCTGTGGCATCTCCGCCGACATGGTGCGCCTGTCGTGCGGCCTCGAGGACACGGCCGACCTGATTGCCGACCTTGAGCAGGCGCTCGAGCAGTGCTAGGCTAGCGTTCGCACAAGGCGCCGATGCTGGCAGAAAGCTTCGGCGACCTTTCGTTCCGATTCCGTAGGCGGGACCCCAATCGCGACTGTTTGCAGGCGATTGGGGCCCCGTTTTTGCGTTGCGCCACTCGAAAGGATGGATATGGAGAAAACTGCAGAGCAGCTGCGCCGCGAGCACGTTGCCCTAGAGGGCGACACCCATGGCAAGAACAAATGGGCGATTCTGTTTACCGTGCTCATCATGACGTTTATGGTGTGTCTGGATTCGACCGTCGTGACCGTGGCGCTGCCCGTGATGCAAAAGGAGCTGGGCGTGGGCCTCGATCGCATTCAGCTGGTAAGCTCGGTGTATCTGCTTGCGACTTGCGTGGCTATGTTGCCGTTTGGCCGTCTGGGCGACGTGCGCGGCAAGGTGAATGTGTTCCAGCTGGGCGTCATCGTCTTTTCGGTCGGTTCGCTGCTGTGCGGCTTTTCGGCCTCGCTCGAAGTTCTTATTCTGGCACGCATTGTGCAGGGCGTCGGTTGCGCGGCGGCCATGGCCAACAACATGGGTATCATCACCGAGTCGTTTCCGGCGCGCGAGCGCGGTCGTGCCATGGGTATTCTCGCGACCTTCGTGGCCCTCGGCATGATGTGTGGCCCCGTGCTGGGCGGCATGCTGGTGGCAAGCTTTCCCTGGGAGAGCATCTTCCTCATCAACCTGCCCATTGGCGTCATCTCGTTTATCGTGGGGCTCTACACGCTGCCGCATGTTAAGCCGGAGGCCGGCGAGCGCTCCATGTCTCTGATTGAGGCTGCTCGTCGCTGCTTTGCAAATTCGGCCTTCACCATCAACCTTGCCTGCATGCTCATCGTGTTCGTTGGTATTGGCGCATCCGAGTTTATCCTGCCGTTCTATTTTCAGGACGCCCACGGCTTTGGTTCCGACATTTCCGGATTGCTCTTTTTGGCGCTGCCGATGGTGAATGCCTTTATCGGGCCGCTTTCGGGTACGGTTTCGGACCGCGTTGGCTGCGAGGGCCCCACGGCGGTCGGTCTGGGCGTGTACGTGTGCAGTCTCTTTGCGGTAAGCACGCTCGACGAGCACTCTTCTATCCCTGTGATCGTGTGTTGCGTCGCGTTTATGTCGTGCGGTACGTCGATTTTCCAGAGTCCCAATAACTCGCTGTATATGGGCTCAGCTCCGCGCGAGGCACTCGGTTTTGCGGGCAGCTTGGGCAGTTTGGCGCGCTATGCTGGCATGGCGCTCGGCATTACGGTGGCGTCGAATATCCTGTATGGGCAGATGAGCGTAGCGATTGGCGAGGCTGTGACCAGTTTCGTTGCAGGCCGTCCGGATGTGTTCCTGTTTGGTTTCCGTTCGGTGTTCTATGTGCTGATGGCCGTGGCAGCCGTGGGCTTTGTGCTGTCGATGGTTCGTTTGGTGAGGGTGCGCGCCCGCCATTAGCTTGCGGGGGTAGGCTTGCAACGAATCGGGTCTATCTGCTGGTCTTGCGGCTTTATGGTGCGTAGGGGCTTGTGGGGCGGACGGGGGTCGGTCCGTGGTAGACTATCGAACAACGTTTATTAATCGCGCGGTATCGTTGCCGCGAGAAGGGGTTGCGCCATGCAGGAGCTTGAGGATCGTATTCGCCATGACGGCATCGTAAAGGCCGGTAACGTCCTTAAGGTTGATGCCTTCCTCAACCACCAATGCGACGTTGAGCTGTTCGACCACATGGGCGCCGAGTGGGCCCGTCTGTTCGAGGGTGTCGAGATCAACAAGATCCTGACGATCGAGGCTTCGGGCATTGGCATGGCTTGCATTGCAGCCCAGCATTTTGGCGGCGTGCCGGTAGTCTTTGCCAAGAAGGCACAGTCCATCAACCTTGACGGCGAGCAGTATGCCACGACCATCTACTCCTTTACCAAGCAGAAGGAGTACCCGGTCATCGTCGGCAAGCGCTTCCTGTCCGAGGGCGACAAGGTCCTGATCATCGACGACTTTTTGGCCAACGGCTGCGCGCTCGAGGGTCTTATCAAGATCTGCGAGGCTGCAGGTGCCGAGGTATCCGGCATTGGCATTGCGGTGGAGAAGGGCTTCCAGGGCGGTGGCGATAAGCTCCGCGAGCGCGGCTTCCGCGTTGAAAGCCTAGCCCGTATCGCCGATATGGACTGCGATACCGGCGAGATCACCTTCGCCTAAGCGCGCAACACAAGCGATTGGTATGCGATGTGACAAAGGGACTTTCCCTTTGTCACATTTTTTGTAAGAGGGGAGGTGTTGATATGGATGAGAACAAGATGGGATGGCGCGAGTATGCGCGCTATGCCGAGATGTCGGTCGAGGAGTTGACGCGCGATTGCGAGGTGCAGGTGTTTCGCGCGACAGGTCCGGGCGGACAGGGCGTGAACACGACGGACTCGGCGGTGCGCATGAAACATATCCCTTCGGGGATTGTCGTGACGGCGCGTGAGAGCCGCAGCCAGTTTCAGAATCGCGCGAGCTGTCTGCGTAAGTTGCGCGCTGAGCTTGAGCTTCGCGGGCGTCCACCGCGCCGACGCGTAAAGACCAAGGTGCCTCAACGCTCTCGCCAGCGCAGGCTCAACGACAAGCACTTCAACGCCATGAAAAAGGCCAACCGACGCAAACCGGGCAGCGACGAATAGCCTCCTCGTAAGTTGCGGTGAAATAGGGACTGTTTT
>URYA01000212.1 GCA_900551975.1 uncultured Collinsella sp.
GTAGCTTCCGGAGCAGCAGCCATCAACTACACCATCATCAACCTGGCGCAGAAGGGCGACCACATCGTATCTGCAAAGAACATCTACGGCGGTTCCTACAACCTGTTGGAGCATACGCTCTCCCAGTTTGGCGTCGAGACCACGTTTGTCGATGCCCATAACCTGGAAGAGGTTGAGGGTGCCATCAGGGACAACACCACGGTCATCTATCTCGAGACGCTCGGCAACCCCAACTCCGACATCCCCAACATCGACGCCATCTCCGAGATCGCCAAGAAGCACGGTCTGCCGGTTGTCGTCGACAACACCTTCGGCACCCCGTATCTGTTCCGTCCGCTGGAGCATGGTGCCAACATCGTCGTTCACTCCGCAACCAAGTTCATCGGCGGCCACGGCACCTCGCTGGGCGGTGTGATCGTCGACGGCGGTAACTTCGATTGGAAGGCGAGCGGTAAGTATGCGCAGATCGCCGAGCCCAACCCCTCCTACCATGGCGTCTCGTTTGCCGATGCTGCCGGTCCCGCCGCCTTCGCAACCTATGTCCGCGCTATCTTGCTGCGTGACGAGGGCGCCTGCATCAGCCCGTTCAACGCCTGGATCCTGCTCCAGGGCACCGAGACTCTGTCGCTGCGCGTTGACCGTCATGTCGAGAACACCCAGTTCCTGGCTGGTGACAGCCATGTCGCCAAGGTGAACCACCCGAGCCTGTCTGAGCACCCCGATCACGAGCTCTATCAGAAGTACTTCCCCAACGGCGGTGCCTCGATCTTTACCTTTGAGATTAAGGGTGGCCAGGAGGCCGCCTGGAAGTTCATCGATCATCTGCAGGTGTTCTCGCTGCTCGCCAACGTGGCCGACGTCAAGTCGCTCGTCGTGCACCCGGCTACCACCACGCACTCCCAGCTCTCTGCCGAGGAGCTCGCCGAGCAGAACATCACGCCCTCCACGATCCGTCTTTCCATCGGTACCGAGAACGCCGAGGATATCATTTGGGATCTGAAGCAGGCCTTCGCCGCGCTGGACGAGTAAGGCGACTTGTGCAAGGACCCCTTGCGACTCGATAGGAATAACTGCATAAAATGCCTGCTCAAGGCGCCTGTGCGAACAATGGTTGCACAGGCGCCTTTTTTGCATAGAGCGGGTGCAAAAACAGGGTTTTTGACACGCTTTATGCATTTGAGTTGTGGAAAACTCCTGTTGAGAGGATGTGAGTTTTACGCAATTGACGTGCGCCTTTTGAGTAAAACCGCAGGTCGCGATTTGCTCGGGGTACTATGCAGCGCGATCGAATCACACGCAGCTCAAACGCAGCAAAACGCACTACGGAGGTTTCCAGCTACATGAGGATCGATTCACGAAAACCGAAAGCCGCCGCCCTTTCCGCCGCTCTGACCGTGGCACTTTTGGCGGGCGCCGGTGCAACTGATGCCCACGCCGCAACACTGTCCGATACGGTTGGATCTACGCCGTCCGAGACGACGCTGGTACAGCCCGTTGACTATCGCGGCGATGGTTATGGTTCCATGCAGGAGTGGAACGCCTCGATGGAGGCCAAGCGCGATTCCCTGGAGATGCGCGCTCAGATCATTATGAATATGTATGGCGACTATGCTACCGATGACGAGCGCGCTGTGCTGCAGGGTTGCATCGACGGCGCGGGTAGCCTGTTGACGATGGGGGAGGTCGACGCCAAGTCGACCGAGCTCGATGAGCTGCGCACTGCGCTTGAGGATGCCAAGCGCGAAGCGCTCGAGGCTGCCGCCGAGGCGGAGGCTGCCGAGGCCGTCCAAGCTTCGTACTACAACGCCGGTTACACTCCGTCCTACGCGTCCGCCGCGTCCTACGCGAACGGATCGGGCCTGACGCGCTCTGCGGGTGTCAATAACTACAACGGGCGCCGCGAGACCTATTACAGCAGCAATGTGCTTTATCACTATCGCACGGGCGAATGGACTCAGGATTCTGAGGGCTTCTGGCGCGATTCCGACGGCTATTACGTTGTTGCCGCGGGCGATATGGCCCAGGGCTCGACCTTTACGGGCTCCAAGGGTGATTGCAAGGTCTATGACTCCGGCTGCGCTGCCGGAACCACCGACTACTACACCGGTTGGTAATTTTTCTGCATCACGGATATTTGGCGGACGGGCGTCTTTACCGAGCTTTAGGGCAACGTAAGGACGTCCGTTCTATGTATGCGTTTGAGTTAACAGAGCCCTTACCGTGGCGGTACGCTGGGCGTATGGATGCGGGGCACACTGGTTCTTGAGAAATAAGGTCTTTCTCTTGGAGGAAGTGGTCTTGTGAATGCTCGAGATATTGCCGTTGCCGCCGTCGCGTTGATGCTTGGTTGCCTTGGTCCTACGGCCGCGCTCGTCGCGGGTATGCAGGGGTCTTGTGGGGCTGCCTCTATCGTGGTTGGCGTGTTGATCGCGGCCGCGCTGCTGGGAAGTGCGGGTGTAGTCCTTTGTCGCGACGATGAGGACCAGGCGTCGGAGTCGCAGCTCTAACCGTTGTGAAGCTGATTTTTTGGCCAAAGATGAAAAAGGAAGCCGCCGCGAGGGGAGTGCCCCTTGCGGCGGCTTTGCCATTGGATCTGTTGGCTGCAGTATGCCGAGTACTACCAGCTGCTTTCTATTTCGCGAATCCTCTGGTAGAGCCAATCGTTTTGCGGCACTTGGATATCGTGTTTGGCGGCCAGGCGGCAAATGGTGCCCGCGAACTCCTCGACTTCGGTTTTGCGCTTTGCGATGCGGTCTTGCGCCATCGAGGGCATACCGGCGGGGTCGATTCCCTCGATGAGATGCGCCATCTGCGTCAGGTCTG
>URYA01000213.1 GCA_900551975.1 uncultured Collinsella sp.
AGAGCATCCCCAGCGTCATGGCGAAGGCCGTGACGAGCATGACGGCGCGATGCGGCTCGTGCTCGGAGATCAGCTCGGCGCGGGCCGTGTAACGAGGGCTCATCTCGACCTGATAGTTCCACAGGTTAATGAGCTCGGCCGACGGCTTGCTGTAGGTAGCCTCGAGCGTGAGGTTGCGGCCGATGTGGCGGCACTTGTCCTCGAGCTTGAGCACCATGTGCGTAAAGTACTTGGCGGCGACCTCACGGCTCACCTTGGCGGTGACGTTGGGGTTACCGTCGCGGTCGGAACCGATCCAGCTGCCGGGATGGAAGAACGCCGGGCACAGCGGCGGCACAGTACCGGCCTTGTCGCCCAGCACCCAATCGTCAAAACGACGATAGATAACGGGGATAACGTCGAACAGCGTGTTATCGAAGATGTCGATGATGGTATCGGCTTCCTCGACCGGCGTGGGCTTCTTGAGCGCGATGGGACTCGTACGCACCAGGGCGTCGATCTCCTGCAGCATATGGCGCTCGTTCTCCACCAGGTCGGAGCCGCCCAGACGCGGACGCTCCTCCAGCAGGTTGGAGATACGGCGGATCTTGCCCTCGACGGCCTTACGACGGGCCTCGGTGGGATGTGCGGTAAAGACAGGGTGGAACTCGAGCTTGTCGAGCAGCTCGTTGGCACCCTCGACACCCAGCTCATTCACCAGCTGGTGATAGGCAACGGTAAGCTCGTTGGCAGGATCGACCTCGGTATCGGTCGACGCACCGGCCTCGCGCTCGCGCAGCTGCGCCACACGGTAGTTCTCCTCCGACAGGTTTGCCAGATGGAAAAAGCTCGTAAAGGCGCGAACGATGACCTGCTGCTTATCGAGCGGCAGGCTGTCGATCAAATCGACGACCTCACGAAATGCCACGGCAGTGGGCTCGTCGGCGGTGGGCACGCCCTGCTCGTCGACGGCTTCGTCGGCAGCGCAGGTACCGGGGTTGCCGGCATTGACCACAATCTCGGCTGTCAAAATCTTGTCGAACAGGTCCGCGATCTCGGGATCATACTCGCTAAGCACACGGCGCTCCAGGCGCAAGAACAGCGCCAGATTGTCGCGCAGCTCCTCGGGGATCTCGATCTCGGCGAGACGCTCCCTGGACTCGGCATTCGAGCCGATTCGGTTAACGAGGCGGTTGACCACGGCAGCGACGCGCGCCGCGGCTTCGGGTACAGACTGGTTGCTTAGGTTCTCAGCCACGTTTCCTCCCATTCCTCCTTCTATGCACGTAACATGCGGTATTCATTATAGGCGCTTGAGAAATACTTTCGACACTGATTGCGCTTTACCACACAAAAGTATTTTCTGCATTGCAAAGGTTTTTGCCCTAAATGGTCGTATTTCTCGGTGGGCGGCATACGTAAACGGGGGCATTCCGCATAAAAGCGAAACACCCCCGTAACAATCGCTCTCCATGAGCAGGGCACGTTAGCAGGCCCGAAGCTCAAAAAGATGCGCTACAGGCGCTCGCGAACCGCCTCGACGACGTTGTCCAGATCGGCGAGCACCTCGTCATGGCTCTGCATGTCGCGCACTTTGACCTTGCCGGCGGCAAGCTCGTCGCCACCCAGGACCAAGATGAGCTTGGCGCCTACCTTATCGGCTTGCTTAAACTGGGCCTTGAGCGAACGACCCTGATAGTCGGCCTCGGTCACGATACCTGCGGCGCGAAGCTCCTGCGTAATGGCAAAGACGTTCTGACGCAGCTCCTTGCCGGCGTTGGCGACATAGACGCACGGGGCCTCATCGGCACCCAAATCGCTGCCAAAGGCCTGCAGGGCCAGCAGGGCGCGCTCAAAACCGACAGCAAAGCCGACGCCCGCCGTGGGCTTGCCACCCTCGAGCTCGACCAGGCCATCGTAGCGGCCGCCGCCGCCGATGGAGCCGACGCCGGCGCCAGGGGCCTCGACCTCAAAGACAGTACGGGTGTAGTAGTCCAGGCCGCGCACCAAGGTGGGATCCTCGACATACTCGATACCGGCGGCATCCAGATAGCGCTTGACCTGCTCGTAGTGCTCGCGGCACTCATCGCACATCTCGTCGGCGTGATCGAGGATGAACTGCTTAACCTGCTCGCGATAAGCCGGACGGCACTGGGCGTCACCCATCGAGTTGATGAGCAGACGAAGCTTGGAAAGATCGAAGCCCAGGCGCTTGTAGAACTCCATGAGCATGATGATGCACTCGGCGTCTGCCGCCGGATCGGGAGCGCCGAGCCACTCGATGCCCACCTGGTGGAACTGGCGCAGGCGGCCCTTCTGGGGACGCTCGCCGCGGAACATGGCCTCGGCGTAGTAAGCCTTAAACGGCGTGGAGCCCTGGGGCACCAGATTGTTCTCGACGACGGCGCGCACCACGCCGGCCGTGCCCTCGGGGCGAAGTGCCAGGCGCTGCTTGGGCTTGAGTTTGGTGTCGGTGCCCTCGGTAAAGACGCGCTCCAGGTTGGCACCGCTGAACACGCGGAACATTTCCTTGCGCACGACGTCGGTCGACTGGCCGATACCGTGGACAAACACGTCAACCTGCTCGATCGCGGGCGTCTCGATGGGTTTAAAACCAAACGGCTCGAACACGCCGGCCGCAATCTGCTGCATCTTTTGCCAGGCGCGCATCTCGGCGCCGATAAGGTCGCGGGTTCCCTCCGCCTTCTGTGCCTGCATGGGCAAACACCTTTCTTTTGTATCGCGTCATAGGTAGTGCACATTATACGGCACAAAGCAGCAACGCGGCGGCGCGCCTGACCGAACGAGGGTATGGGGACTCGTT
>URYA01000214.1 GCA_900551975.1 uncultured Collinsella sp.
CTCGAGCGCTGGTCCAGAGCATCCTCCTCGAGCGCCTCGATCAGCACGTCGGCCGAGAAGATGTAGATGCCCATGGACGCGAGGTTCGAATCGGGCTTATCGGGCTTCTCGGTGAACTTGGTGATGCGGCCGTCCTCGGGGTCGGTGGTCAGGATGCCAAAGCGGCTGGCCTCCTCCCACGGCACGGGCATAACGCTCACCGTGAGGTCGGCGTTGTTCTCAATGTGTGTCTTGAGCATCTTGCGGTAGTCCATGCGATACAGGTGATCGCCCGAAAGAATCAGGACGTACTTGGGGTCGTTGGCCTTGATGTAGTCGAGGTTCTGCGTAATGGCGTCGGCCGTGCCCGCATACCAGGCACCACCGGTCTGCGTCTCGTACGGCGGCAGGATCGAAACGCCGCCGTCGCGGCTGTCCAGATCCCAAGCCTCGCCGGAGCCCACGTAGGCATGCAGCAGGTAGGGGCGATACTGCGTCAGAACGCCCACTGTGTCGATGCCCGAGTTGGAGCAGTTGGAGAGCGAAAAGTCGATAATGCGGAACTTGCCACCAAAGCTAACCGCCGGCTTAGCGATCTTTTGGGTGAGTGCCCCCAATCGGCTGCCCTGTCCTCCTGCGAGGAGCATCGCGATGCATTCTTTCTTACTCATCGATTTCTCCTTCTGTCATCGATGTTCCTAAACCCATTAGCGACGGGCGCGGCGCAACGTCACGCCCGTCGAGAAATGCCGTGCTGGCATAGGGGAGCTCGCTCGCTTTATGCGTGCCAGATCTCGTCGCGGTACTCGCGAATGGTGCGGTCGCTCGAGAACCAGCCGCTCGAGGCGGTGTTGAGCAGTGCCTTGCGGTTCCAGGTCTCCTGGTCGCCGTAGCTGCCCGTGAGCTTTTCCCATGCATCCACGTAGCTGCGGAAGTCTGCCATGACCAGGTCGGGGTCGTTGTTGTTCATGAGCTCGTTGTAGATGCTCTCGAAGTTGCCCGAAAGACCCGCGAAGGTGTTGTCCTTGAGCTCATCCATCACGCGGCCCAGGCGCTCGCGATCGTTGTTGAGCGTATCCCACGCAAAGTAGCTGTTCGATGCCCAAAGCTGCTCGACCTCGGGAGCGGTCAGGCCAAAGATGGCCTCGTTCTCGCGGCCGGCCAGGTCGGCGATCTCGATGTTGGCGCCGTCGAGGGTGCCCAGCGTAATGGCGCCGTTCATCATGAGCTTCATGTTGGACGTGCCCGATGCCTCCTTGCCGGCCGTGGAGATCTGCTCCGAGATCTCGGCGGCGGGGTAGATGAGCTGGGCGTTGCTCACGCGGAAGTTGGGGATAAAGCAGACCTTCATGACCTCGTTGACGCGCGGGTCGTTGTTGATGACATCGGCCACGGAGTTAATGAGGCGGATGGTCTCCTTGGCAAAGGTGTAGCTCGAGGCAGCCTTGCCGCTAAAGATGAAGGTCGTCGGCGTCACGTGGAAGTTGGGATCGGCGATGCGACGGTTGTAGATGCCCATCACCTTCATGATGTTCATGAGCTGGCGCTTGTAGGCATGGAAGCGCTTAACCTGAACATCGAAGACGGTGTTGGGGTCAATGACCAGACCGGTCTCGGCCTTGACGTAGGCGGCCAGACGCTCCTTGTTGGCGCGCTTGGAGGCACCCACGGCCTTCAGGAACTCGGTGTCGTCCTTAAACTCCTTGAGCTTTTCCAGCTCAAAGGCGTCCTTAAGCCAGCCATCGCCAATGGCCTCGGTCACGAGCTTGGCATAGGTGGGGTTGGCCTCGGCAAAGAAGCGACGGTGCGAGATGCCGTTGGTCTTGTTGTTGAACTTCTCGGGCGTAAGGGCATAGAAGTCCTTGAGCACGATGTTCTTGATGATGTCGGAGTGGATCTTGGCCACGCCGTTGACGCTATGGCTGCAGATCACAGACAGGTTGGCCATGCGAATCTCGCCGTCCCACAGGATGGCGGTCTGGCGCAGGCGCTCCTGCCAGCCCTCCTGCGTGGTGTCGAACGACTCGTGCCAACGACGGCTGATCTCGTCGATGATCTGGTACACGCGGGGGAGGAGCTTGGAGAACGTGCCGATGGGCCACTTCTCCAAAGCCTCGGGCAGGATGGTGTGGTTGGTGTAGCTCACGACCTGCGTCACGATGTTCCAGGCGTCGTCCCACTCAAGCTTCTTCTCGTCGATGAGGATACGCATGAGCTCGGGGCCGCACATGGCGGGGTGGGTATCGTTGGTATGGATGGCCACAAACTGCGGCAACAGCTCCCAGTTCGCGCCGTGCTCCTTCTCAAAGGTGTCGAGCAGGCTGTAGATGCCGGCCGATACAAACAGGTACTCCTGCTTTAAGCGCAACAGACGGCCGTGCTCGCCGGCGTCGTTGGGGTAGAGGATGGCGCTGATGGCCTCGGCCTCGGCACGCTCGGCATCGGCCAGGGCATAGTCGCCGCGGTTGAAGGCCTCAAGGTCAAAGTGCTCCTCGACCGGCTCAGCCGCCCATACGCGCAGCTTGTTGACGGTCTCGCCGGCATAGCCCACAACGGGGATGTCATAAGGGACGGCCAGGATGTCCTGCGTGTCCACCGTGCGGTAGAACGTGCGGCCGTTCTCCTCAAAGCCCTCAACGTGACCACCGAACTTAATGGTCACGGCCTTGTCCTGACGACGGACCTCCCAGGGATAGCCGTGGGTGAGCCACTCGTCGGTGGCCTCGACCTGGCTGCCGTTGACGATCTCCTGCTTAAACAGGCCGTAGCGGTAGCGCATACCGTTGCCGTAGCCGGCAATGCCCTCGGCTGCCATCGAA
>URYA01000215.1 GCA_900551975.1 uncultured Collinsella sp.
CGGTAATCACGTCGCAGCCGGCCTCGACGTACTGGCGCTGAATGTCGGTAATGACCTGGGGTTCCTCAAAGTTGAGCAGCTCGGGCAGGGCACCCGCCTTCATGCCAGCGGCCTGCAACATGGTGCCCATGCCGCCGTCGAACAGCAGGTGCCCCGTGCCCTCGATGGCGGCGCGCAGGCGATCGTTCTTAATGCGCAGATCGTCGATCGTGCGCGTCTTGTACGTGGCACCGTTGCGACGTGCGGCATCAACGGGTGCCGCCAATGCAGTGCCGTCAGAATCATGAGTGATAAGCGGAGTAAACATCGAGGGCTCCTAATGGCTGGAATAGCAGGTGGTGTGGGCGGCGCGGAAGCGGCAGTGCTCGCGCATGCGGCAGATATTGCAGGTAGGGCGGCTCTGGGCGTCGTGGACCTCGCCGTCAAACAGACCGATTACCGCGGTCACGCTTTTGGTGGGCATGAGCAGGCTGGTGGGCGTGACAGTAAGCCCGATGAGCCGCGTGGCGTTGAGCGCATTGACGATCGAGCGCTGGGCCGAGAGCGGGCAGTCGCCGTAGCCGGGACTAAAGCGCCAATTGCCGGCGAGCCCATGAACGGCGGCGTCCGTCTTGATCTGCTGGTCCATTTGCTCAACGGCGGCTTCCACGTAAGCGGAGCACGCGGCGTCGAGCACGGCGCCCTCCAGGGGATGTTGGGTTCCCGTGGTGCGCAGGCGACGCTCAGCGTCCATGCCGAGGGTGCATGCCATGAGCGCGGCAAAGCGGGCATCTTTGAGATGTCGATAGATATCGCGACCGCGCAGTTCAACGTTGGTGCCGACCAGGCGAATGCAAGGTTCTCCCTGCTCGTCCACACCCGTGGCATCGACGGCAAACACGCGGCGCACGCCACGGGGCTCAATGTCCAATTCAAGACGTTCAACGACAAGCTCAATACGCTGCGACAGCTCGGGCTCAATCTGCTGGCCGCCGTAACCCAGATACCGCAGCATCTCGGCACGGTCGACACGGGGATGGTGCGCAGCATCGACACGGTAAAGCGCCGGCGACGCAAGGTCGGCCGGCACTTCGACAGCGGTTGTATCGATGTGCGGTTTTTCCATTACCCCAGGCGCTCCATAATGGTCGCGGCGATCGCAGGACGGTTCATAGTGTACAGGTGCAGGCCGTCGGCGCCGTGCTCCTTGAGGTCGCAAAGCTGGCGGGCTGCATAATCTACACCGGCTGCCTGCAGGCTCTCGGGGTCGTTCTCGTACTTGGCGAGAATCTTGATGACGGGGGAGGGCAGCGACGCGCCGCACATAAAGACCATGCGGCTGATCTGCGACTTGCCCATAAACGGCATGATGCCCGCGGTAATGGGCACGGTGATGCCGGCCTTGTCGGCAAGCTCGCGGAAGCGGTAGAAGCACTCGTTATCAAAGAAGAGCTGCGTCACAAAGAAGCTCGCGCCGGCGTCCTGTTTTTGCTTGAGGTGTTCGACCGAGGCGTTGAGGTCCTCACAGGCAATGTGGCCCTCGGGATAGGCTGCGGCGCCCACGCAAAAGCCGGCGTCGACGAGCTCGGGGATGAGGTCGCGGGCGTAGGCGTAGTCCGAGGCGGGCTTGTCGTCCTCGGTCGCGCCGGCGGGGAGATCGCCACGCAGGGCCAGGATGTTTTCCACGCCGGCGGAGCGGTATTCGGCGATCTTGGCGGCGATATCGGCATGCGAGCGGCCCACGCAGGTAAGGTGTGCCACCGAGGGTGTATCGAATTCGCTCGAAATCATATGCGCGATGGGGGCGGTGGTGGCACCGTTGCCCGAGCCGCCGGCCGAGCAGGTGACCGAGACAAAGCTCGGCGAAAGCTTGCACAGATTGCCTGCCACTTCGCGAGCCGTGTCGAGGGTGAGCTCGCCCTTGGGCGGGAACATCTCAAACGAAACGGGCGCGGTGCCCTGGGATGCTGCCTGCTTAAAAACCTCGTCGACGCGCATATCGTGCTCCTCTAGATACGTAATAGTGTGATGTTTTGTAAGGATTCTACAGCACCACTGTGTCACGGTGGAGTTTCACTCGTTATTCGGGGATACCAATCAAAGATGCCTTGCTATCGGCATTGCCTATAACAGAGCGGCTAATTTTTCCACGGGCTATAAAGACTGGTATTTCGCATCAAATACCAGTCTTTATAGCCCGTGGCAAATGAGCTACTCGTAAACTGTGCGGGGAGGTCTGCAATTTATGCAGTTGATTGGCTGTTGAGGGTGGCAACGCCGCCGCGATGCGGTAACCTCATTGATTGGTTTCGCGACAGCAACATAACGGTAATGTTGCGGAAACACGGCGAGTCTAAGCTATGACTCGTTCGTTAGTAATCAACACCGCTTCTCACGCGGTGCCGATACGAAGGGAGTTCCGTATGGCCGAACTTACTGACCGCTTCGGGACCATGGTGTTCTCTGAGGAAGTCATGAAGGACTACCTCCCCAAGGACATTTGGAAGCGCCTTGCTGCAACCCTCGAGGGCGGTGAGCCGCTCGACCTGGATGTGGCCAACGCCGTTGCCCATGCCATGAAGGTCTGGGCCATCTCCAAGGGCGCGACGCACTATGCGCACTGGTTCCAGCCTCTTTCGGGCATTACTTCCGAGAAGCACGACAGCTTCCTCGAGCCCAACCACGACGGCACCGCCATTACCAAGTTTACGGGCAAGAACCTCATCCAGGGCGAGCCCGATGCCTCGAGCTTCCCCAACGGCGGCCTGCGTGCTACCTTCGAGGCCCGTGGCTA
>URYA01000216.1 GCA_900551975.1 uncultured Collinsella sp.
ACCGCAAAGTATCAAACCTTTACAGAGCTCGCCCCTGCTCTGGCCTACATTGAGGCCGAGGGCGCGCCCATCGTGGTGAAGGCTGACGGCCTGGCCGCAGGCAAGGGCGTTATCGTGGCGACTGAGCTCGAGCAGGCCGAGGAAGCCGTGCGTGAGTGCTTTGGTGGAGCCTTTGGTGATGCCGGCAACACCGTTGTCATTGAGGAGATGCTCGTTGGTCCCGAGTGCTCGCTGCTGGCCTTTACCGACGGCAAGACCGTGCGCCCCATGGCCACCTCGCAGGACCACAAGCGTGCGCTCGAGGGCGACCTTGGCCCCAACACCGGCGGCATGGGCGTTTACAGCCCGGTGCCCATCGTGACCGACGAGGAGCACGCCACCATGGTGAAGGTCATGGAGCAGACCGTGGCCGAGCTTGCTGCCGAGGGCATCGACTACCGCGGCTGCCTGTATGGCGGCTTTATGCTTACCCCCGCCGGCCCCAAAGTGCTGGAGTTCAATGCCCGCTTTGGCGATCCCGAGACGCAGGTCGTACTGCCGCGCCTCAAGAACGACCTGGTCGAGGTTATGCTCGCCTGCGCCAACTGCGAGCTCGATCAGATTGAGCTCGACTGGCGTGACGAGTGGGCCGTGGCCGTTGTCCTGACGAGCGCGGGCTATCCCGGCAGCTACGAGAAGGGCAAGGTCATCACCGGTATTGAGGATGCCGAGGCCATGGAGAACGTGACCGTGTACCACGCGGGCACTGCCGTGGTGGACGGCCAGCTCGTGACCAATGGTGGCCGCGTGCTTGCCGTGACCGCTCTGGGCGACACGTTTGAGAACGCTCGCAACCTTGCCTACGAGGCCTGCGAGAAGATTGATTTTGAGGGCAAGACCCTGCGTCACGACATCGGCCTGCGCGCGCTGCGCGGCCGCGACGCCTGGGATGCCTAAAATCCGAGAGGAATGAGACGGATGGACGAGAAGAACGAAGAGCTCGTGGACGCGCAGATCGTCGAAGAGGACAGCCGCGTGTATGGGCACGCCGAGGGCGAGCCTGGTGGCGAGGTCGCTGACGAGCCGGCGCTGGTGCTGGGCGACGACGACCCGCACGATGCCGAGCTGCACGAGAAAATTCTTTCGGAGGAGTGCGCCTGGAAGGGCAAGATTCTCGACGTCCACCGTCTTGAGGTTGAGCTGCCCAACGGCCACCGCAGCGCCCGCGATATCGTTCGCCATCCGGGTGCGGCGGCCGTTGTGGCACTGACCGAGAGCGGCAAGATCGTGCTGGTGCGTCAGTACCGCACCGCCATCGACCGCGTGACGGTCGAGATTCCCGCCGGCAAGCTCGATCCAGACGAGGACCCGCTCGATTGCGCCAAGCGCGAACTGCATGAGGAGACGGGCTTTAGGGCCGGTCGTATTCGCTTTTTGACGTCGATTGTCACGTCCTGCGGTTTTTGCGATGAGATTATCCACATCTACTTGGCCACCAAGCTCGAGTTCGACGCGCCCAACCCCGATGATGACGAGTTTGTCAACGTGGACTTGGTGCCGCTGCACGAGCTGATCGACGCCGTGCTCGACGGCAAGATCGAAGACGCCAAGACCGTCGTAGGCGCCTTGGCTTGCGACAGCATCGCACATAGGTTGGGCGGAGCCGAACTGTAACGAGTGGGTATAGCCCTGGGATAAGTACTACTGACTGCTTTGTCCCAGGGCCTTACGTTGCTGATATTTCTTTGAGGATCACATGCTGAAGAGGTTTCTTTCGTATTACGAGCCCCAGATGGGGCTTTTTGTTGCTGATACTGTTTGTGCTCTGGTGCTTGCCGCCATTGACCTGGCGTTCCCCATTATTCTGCGCAATTTGACCGGTGGGCTGTTTGCTCAGGGTCAGGCTGCCATTATGCAGGCGCTCGGCATGATCGCGGTGGGCTTGGTGTTGATGTATACCGTCCGCTGCGCCTGCCGCTACTTTGTGAGCTATTGGGGTCACGTGATGGGCACGCGCATGGAGTCCAAGATGCGCGAGGACCTGTTCGACCAGTATGAGCGCTTTAGCTTTGCGTACTTCGACCGCAACAGCTCGGGCGACATGATGAGCCGCGTGGTCAACGACCTGTTCGATATCTGCGAGGCGGCGCACCATGTGCCCGAGTGGATCATCATCTGCGGCATCGAGATCATCGGCTCGTTTGTGATCCTCTTTACCATCGCCCCGGTGCTGGCGCTTGCCATGGCCGTGGTGACGGCGGCGTTTGCGGTCATCATGTTTTGGCAGAACATGCGCATGCGCGAGGTCTTTAGCGACAACCGCAAAAAGATCAGCGGCATCAATGCACAGCTGCAGGATTCGCTGGCGGGCATGCGCGTGGTCAAGAGCTTTGCCAATGAGGAGACCGAACGCTTCAAGTTCCGCGCCTCCAACAATCGCTATCTTTCGTCCAAGGAGAACATGTATCATGCCATGGGCGTCTATACCGCGACGTATGGTCTGCTCTCGGGTGTGCTGTACGTGATCGTGGTGCTGCTGGGCGGCTGGCTGGTCGCCCAGGGACAGCTGCAGGCGGTCGATATGGCGACCTTTGCACTCTATATTTCGCTGTTCTGCACGCCGCTCGAGACGCTTGTCAATTCGGCCGAAACGTATCAGAAGGCTATCGCCGGCTTTAAGCGTATGGGCGAGGTGCTCTCGACCGCGCCGGATATCCAGGACAAGCCGGGCGCCACTGATCTGCAGGTGACTGCCGGCGCCGTGGAGTATC
>URYA01000217.1 GCA_900551975.1 uncultured Collinsella sp.
GTCAGGTCCGCGGCCTCGCCCAGATGCACGGTGTTGTTGACGGCGTCGACGCCTGTCACGTATACGGGATGCGCCATCGCTACGCCCAAGCCCTTGCGCTGGCCGATGGTATAGCGCAGCGCGCCGTTGTGGCTCCCTACCACGCTGCCGTCGCGCCATACGATGTCGCCCGGTGCAGCGGGATGTCCGCAGCGGCGCTCGATATAGCCCGCGTAGTCACCGTCTGGAATAAAGCAGATATCCTCACTTTCGGCCTTCTTGGCGTTGATGAAGCCCTGATCGGCGGCAATCCGGCGCACGTCGCGCTCTTTGTCTAGGCTTGCCAGCGGAAAGATCGTGTGCGCCAGGCGTTCCTGCGTAAGCGAATACAAAAAGTAGCTCTGGTCCTTTTTGGGGTCCTCGCCGCGATGCAGCTGCCAGGTGCCGTCGGACGCCTGGCTCGTTTTGGCGTAGTGACCTGTGGCGATGTAGTCGCAGCCCATATCGAGCGCTGCATCGAGCAACGCGCCAAACTTAATATGGCGGTTGCAGATGATGCACGGGTTGGGCGTCAGCCCCTCCTGATAGGCAGTCACGAAGCGCTCGATCACGTTGCGGTCGAAGGCCTGCTGCAGGTCGAGCACATGGTGGGGTATCCCCAGGCGCTCGGCGACAGCCTTTGCATCGGCGATGTCGCGGTCGACTTTGCTCATGCCCGTGGCGGGGTCGGGCGCGGGGCAGGTGAGGCGCATGGTGGCGCCGATGCATTCGTAGCCCTGGCTTTTGAGCAGGTACGCGGTCACGCTGGAATCGACGCCGCCGCTCATGGCGACGAGCACGCGCTTGTTGTGCATGGGGAGGTTCTCCTTGGTGGCATGTGGCCAAAAAAGAAAAGCGGCGCGGGAGGCTGGTTCCGCGCCGCAGACATTGTAGCAAGTTCGGACGTCTCGTGGGGCACCCTGATGGGATGGGCTCAGGCTGCCGGGAGAGAGGAGACCGGTTCGTCCTGGGCTCAACCTATGGGCGACGGGCCCTAGTCCTGGAAGAGTGCCGTGGACAGGTAGCGCTCACCGGTATCGGCGAGTAGCGCCACGATGGTCTTGCCCTCGTTCTCGGGGCGCTTGGCCAGCTGCAGCGCAGCCCACACGGCGGCGCCGGACGAAATGCCCACGAGCACGCCCTCCTTGTGGCCCACGGCGCGGCCGGTGGCAAAGGCGTCGTCGTTCTCGACGGGGATGATCTCGTCATAGATCTGGGTGTCGAGGACGTCGGGCACAAAGCCGGCGCCGATACCCTGGATCTTGTGCGGGCCGGCCTGACCCTTGGAGAGCACCGGGGAGGTGGCGGGCTCGACGGCGACGACCTGAATCTCGGGGTTCTGCTCCTTGAGGAACTCGCCCACGCCGGTCACGGTACCGCCGGTGCCGACGCCGGCGACGAAGATGTCGACCTTGCCGTCGGTATCGTCCCAGATCTCGGGGCCGGTCGTGGCCTTGTGGATGGCGGGGTTGGCGGGGTTCACGAACTGGCCGGCGATAATGCTGTTGGGCGTCTCCTTCTGCAGCTCCTCGGCCTTGGCGATGGCGCCCTTCATGCCCTTGGAGCCGTCGGTGAGCACGAGCTGTGCGCCATATGCCTGCATAAGCTTGCGGCGCTCGACGGACATGGTCTCGGGCATGGTGATGATCACCTTGTAGCCGCCACCGAGGCGATGCCGACGCCGGTGTTGCCGCTCGTGGGCTCGATGATGGTGTAGTCGCCGCCGCGCACGAGCTTGCCGGCCTTCTCGGCCTCGTCGATCATGTTCTTGGCGACGCGGTCTTTGACGGAGCCGGCGGGGTTGAAGTATTCCAGCTTGACGAGTACGCGGGCCTTGAGGTCCTCATCGGCCTCAAAGTGAGTGAGCTCCAGAAGCGGAGTGTGGCCGATAAGCTGATCGATGGACGTGTAAACATTGCTCATGGTGAACCTCCAAAGTGTTCAAATGACTGGATACCGTGTGGTTTCACGGTGTGTGTAACAGCAAAACCCACAAACCTTATAGGTTGTTCGTTTTGCTGTTGGCAAGCATAGTAGGCACTAAAGCCTAGTAATGCAATAGGAAATAGAAGATTATTACGAGTCGATTAACCATCTTGGCCGGAACGGGTATTTTCAAACCCATTTTTTCGGCTAGAATTTCTACGAATTAAAAGACCGAAAGGCAGCAATATATATGTTGGTTTCCACAAAGGGCAGATATGCCCTGCGCGTTATGGTCGACCTGGCCGAGCACCAGGCGGCAGGCCGCATTCCCCTCAAAGAGATCGCCGCGCGTCAGGGGATTTCGGAGAAATATTTGGAGAACATTTTGGCCACGCTCGTGCGCGCCAATATGCTCTCGGGCATGCGCGGCAAAGGCGGCGGCTACGTGCTCACGCGCCCGCCCGAGCAGTACACGGTGGGTGAGATCTTGCGCCTGACCGAGGGCAGTCTGGCACCGGTCGCATGCCTGGACGGCGACTGCAAGGGCTGTTCACGTTCGGACGAGTGTCCTACACTCGGCGTGTGGAAGAACCTGGACAAGCTCATCAATGACTACCTCGACGGCGTGACGCTCGATGCGCTCGTCGCCCCCAACGAGGGCTATGACTACGTAAT
Source organism: uncultured Collinsella sp. (assembly GCA_900551975.1). Taxonomy (GTDB): domain Bacteria; phylum Actinomycetota; class Coriobacteriia; order Coriobacteriales; family Coriobacteriaceae; genus Collinsella. The sequence goes on from URYA01000217.1 coordinate 2,620, forward strand.
CTAGCCCCACCTACCAGTAGGGGACGGGGTAGAAATGGTAGATTGTCTTGTCCTCTGAGGTTTGGCAAATGACAAGGCCGCCCATCGT
>URYA01000218.1 GCA_900551975.1 uncultured Collinsella sp.
CCTTTGATGAGCAAGGCAGACGTAGCCGATGCCCTTCTGGACGAGTGCGGAGAAGCCGCCCAGGTAATCGATGCCGAGTGTCTCGGCCGCGCGGTCGAGGGCATGCGCGATGGGGGTGAGGTCCTCATCCTTGCAGCACGCGGCGATCTGCGCCACCGGGGTGACGGAAACGCGCTTGTTGACGATGGGGATACCGTACTCGCGCTCGAGGTTCTCGGCGGTCTCGACCAGATGCTCAGCCGTGCGCGTCACGTGGTCGTAGATTTTCGTGCACATGCGGTCGAGGTTCTCGTCACCGCAACCCATGAGCGAAATGCCCATGGTGATGGTCCTGATGTCGAGGTTCTGTTCCTCAACCATGCCGCGGGTTTCCGCGATTTCTGCGGGCGTGATCGCCATCCTTGCGCTCCTATCTGCCAAAACGAGCATAGTCTTTTCTATTCTAACGTGCCGCACGTGCCAAGTGGCGCGTGCGGCACGTTTTAGTGCTCGGTTGTTTCCGTTGTGTTACTGCCCAAAGACCTCTTCGGCGATGCGCGCGCTTTCGGCGGCGTCCTTGGCGTAGTAGTCCGCGCCGATCTGCTTGGCGTATTCGGGGGTGAGTACGGCGCCGCCTACGATGATCTTGACGCCCGGCACCTCGGCATGAAGCAGCTTGATGGTCTCCTCCATGGCGACGACGGTGGTAGTCATAAGCGCCGAGAGGCCGACGAGTTTAATGTCGCGCTCCTTGACGGTCTTGAGCACCTCCTGCGGATCGACGTCGCGACCCAGATCAAAGACGGTGTAGCCGTAGTTGTCGAGCAGCATCTTGACGATGTTCTTGCCGATGTCGTGGATGTCGCCCTTGACGGTGGCCACGCAGATCTTACCCTTGTCGGCAATCTCGCCGGCAGGCATCAGACGCTTGATGGTGTCGAAGCCCACACGCGCGGCCTCGGCCGAGGCCATGAGCTGCGGCAAGAAGAACTTGCCCTGGTCAAAGAGGACGCCAACCTCGTCGAGGGCGGGGATAAAGTGGTTGTTGATGAGGTCCATGGCGTCGTGGTCTGCCAGCAGACGCTCGGTCTCGGCCGCGATTTCGCCCTTGCGGCCCGAGACGACCATGCGACGAATCGGATCGTCGTTGCCGTCGGTGCCGGCAGTGCCAGCAGCAGACGCGGCATCACTCGATGCGGCCTGAGCCGCTGCCGGGTTGGCGGCGATCTTGTACGGGTCGGTCCAGCCGGCGTAGCGCTCGATGTATCCGGTCGAGCCCTCGTCCTCAACGCTCAGGACGCGATAGCTGTAGACGGTATCCATAAAGCGCTTGGACCCCGGGTTCATGATGGGGGCGTCCAGACCTGCACCAAAGGCGGCGGCCAAAAAGACCGAGCCCAGCAGCGGGCGGGCAGGCAGGCCAAAGCTGATGTTCGACACGCCGAGCGCACATTTGACGCCCAGGCGCTCCTTGCACAGGGACATGGCGCGCAGGATCTGTTCGGCCTGGCGTTGATTGGTCGAGGCGGTCATGACCAGGCAGTCGATGAGGATGCGGTCCGGGCCGATGCCGTAGCGGGCGGCCTCGGCCACGATGCGCTCGGCGATGGCGAAGCGAGCCTCGGCGGTATCGGGGATGCCGCCTTCGTCGAGCGTAAGGCCGACAACGTTGGTGCCGTAGTGGGCGACCAGCGGAAAGATCTCATCCATGATCTGCTGCTTGCCGTTGACCGAGTTGATGATGGGCTTGCCGGCGTCCGCGAGGCGGCTGTCCTGGCTGAGGCGGATGGTGCGGTTCGGCTTGAGGTTCTTGATCGCTCCCTCTTCGTCGCACCAGAGCGTGGTCCGCCGGTCGAGGGGCAATGGTTCGGCGTATCCGCCGATCGTCTTCCCGATGGCCGTGATGCTGGGGTCGATGTCGCGCAGTTCCGGACGGCGCAAAGGTTCGATGACGAGCGTCTTGATGGTGTCCATGATGGTGGTCCTTTCCTTGCAGGGGTTTGCCTGTCCTCCCGCATGGGCGGGAGGACGCTGCTGTTATTCGTCGATGTGGCCGGCGGGGATGGTCCTGCGTTGTGCCGCCCTGCGGCGGCGTTGCGGGGTGTCGATGCTCGGTGGGGTGCGCCGTCTGGTCTTGCGGCCGTATATCTTCCAGTCGATGCCGGCGGCCGTGGCCATGATCGCTATGACGACGACGTTGCCGATGGCTTCGGCGAATTCCGGGCTTGCGAGGTATTGACGGATGAGGTCCATGTGTGGCTCCTTGGTTTGTCCTGGGTTTGTTTCCGGCCTTCCTTGGCCGGCATGTCACGCCGTTTGCCCGCCGATGTAGGCGTCGGCCTCGGCCATGGATGCGCAGTAGCGTCCGTAGCCGGCGTCGACCCAATGGCCTTGGGCCTTGTGGAGCTGGTGCACGTCGTACGGGCGTGCGCCGTCGCCCGTCTCCTCGACGTCGTACCGGTATCCGCCGCGTTCGATGCTTTTGATGATGTTGCGTGCCATGGTGCTTGCTCCCGTCTGGTGGTCCCTTGTTTTTTCTTTTCGACCGGTTGGTCAAGCGCAGCGTTACCGGCCAAAGCGGGTTCCGTCATTGAGCGATCACGCCGGGCGCAGCCCGTTGCGTGGCGCGTTGACGGGTTCCGCGACGCCGGTATGATCGTTTCGGCTTCAGCCGAAAAGGCCGAAAAGGGAAACCTGGGGCCGCGCCCCTTTGGGGG
>URYA01000219.1 GCA_900551975.1 uncultured Collinsella sp.
CGGCTACTGCCACCACGGCCGCCGTCTCCGTCGCCGCCACCAAGGGCCTGCAGCTCGTCTTCGCCGTCCTGCTGATGGTCCTGGGTCTCATCGTCGCCGTTAACTGCCTCAAGGAGTTCTTCGGCAAGGAGGCCGGTTCCATGCCCGACGAGGAGCCCGAGTGGTCCGAGATGGGCAAGGCCGAGTACGGCCGCGCTGCTGCCGCTGAGGCTCCTGCCGATGCCGAGGCCGTCAAGGCCTAGTCGGTCGGACGGGTTGAATCTCTCATCCATATGACTCGGAAAGACCGGGTTCGCGACTTCGCGGGCTCGGTCCTTTTTTCATGCAAAAGCGGGTGACGCTCGAGTGTTCTCGCAGATGTTTTGCGTGGATAAGGGCGCGCGTTGTACCATATAGACGTATATGTGTACATATGAAAGGGGCCCCGTGGCCAAGACGGTATATTCCGATAACCAAAATAATGTCGATGCCCTGGCTGAACGTCTGAGCAGCCAGACGTCGCTTTCTGCCGAGCGTGCCAAGCTGGTTGCCTACGACCTGCTTTGCCGCAAGGCGCTCAAGATTAAGTCGAGTGCGCTGGCGCAAATTTTCCGCTCCGTCGATAAGGAATGTGACACCAAGGCGATGCGCGATGAACTTATCGCGGCAAATATCGTGACCAAGATCGAGGGTAGCGGCATTAACGGGCGCCCGGCGTTCTATACCATCAATGCCGAGATCCGTGATGCCCAGGAGCAGCCTGCCGAGTCCGTCGAGGATTTTGTCGTCGAGGATTCCGCTGGCGTGCCTGCTGTGGAAGAAACTGCTCCGCGTGAGCATGTCGATACCGATGAGTTGCTCGATGAGAACGTCGTGCGTGCCTTTACGGCCAAGGCAGGACGCGGCGGTTTTGGCGGGGGTGGCAAGCGCGATGCGCAGCGCCGCGCCCAGCAGGAGCGCTTCCGTCGCGCCGTTGCTCAAAAGGGTGAGACGGATGCTGGGGCTGTTGAGATCGAGGTTGCTGCCGAGTCGCAGAAGCCCACGAAGGAGCAAAAGCCCGTGGAGGCCCAAGAGCCCAAGCGCCGTCGCGGTGCTCACTTTAAGGCTGCACAGCAGGATGCCGTGCGTGAGGTTGAAGAGTCTTCTGAGGTTGCAGACGATGTTGAAGAGTCTGCCAAGAAGGCTCCAGGTTCGTGTCGTCCCGGCCGCGGTTTTGCGGGACGCGCGTATCCCGTAAAGCATCAGGAGAAGGGCGAGTCGGTTTCGACCACCCAGGACGAGAAGGCCGTTGAGCCGGCGGCTCGCGAGCAAAAGCCTGTTGAGCCGCAGCTTGAGGTTGATGCCGAGGCCAAGGGCCAGCAGCCTACTGATGAGCAGGCGGAGCAGGGCGCGTCGAGCAAGCCTCGCCGCCGTTGCCATCGTGGGGGCCGCAGTTCCCATGCCGAGACTGCAGCCGAGAAGACCACGCCGCAGGACGAGGATGCGAAGGTCGAGGTTTCTTCGGGGCAGCCTAAGCGCCAGGCGGCGAAGGAGAGCAAGTCCGATCGTCCGCAGAAGCAGGCGCCTATGCCGAAGCGCGAGCGCAATTCCCAAGGCGATTCTAAGCGCAAGTCTCAGAAGAAGCCGGAGTCTACCGCAGCAGATACTGCTGCCCAGCAGCCCAAGTCGTCCGTCCACGGCGAGGTCTCGGCGTTTGCCCTTGCCCGCGTTTTAGGCAGGCAGCTGCTCAAGGTTGTCCCTACGCCTACGGCGCTCTCTAAGATCAAGGAGCAGCAGACACAGATCGTAAAGGTCGAGGGCAAGGACGGCAAAAAGGCTCCGCAGCGCACTCAGCACAACGAGATGTCCAACCGCAAGATTGCCGAGGAAATCGCAATCATCCAGGCTTGGATCGAGCAGAACCGAGGTGCCGATACGCCGGTTGCCTCGCGCCGCCAGCGTGCCTACCAGATCTTTAACGACGAGAAGGCTTTTGACGGCAAGCACGGTGAGCGCCTGATCAGACGTATGACCGAAAAGGGCATCAGCATGCAGGCGATCAAGGTCGCCCCCAATCGCCCCGTGCACTTTACGGGCTTCTTTACGCTGGGTGCCGACAAGCCGTTCATTATGGTCGAGAACCTGGATACCTATGACGAGATCGTCAAGCTCCTGCGCGGACGCAAACATGCCAAGCTCTTTGGTACCAAGGTGGGCGGCGTGATTTTTGGCGGCGGCTGCAAGGCGAGCGTCTCGCACGCACTGGATGATTATCTGGCCGAGATTGGCTATCGCTTTAACTACGTCTATTATGTGGGCGATATCGACCGCGAGGGCGCGCGCATCGTCGAGCAGGCTCGCAATGCCAATGTGGTTGAGATTCGCCTGCATGCCGGCATGTACCGCGCCATGCTCGCCGAGCATAAGCGTCGCGTGAAGGCCGGCGGCGAGTGCGAGCCCGCGGCTGCCAACCAGGGCGTGCCGCAGAACCTGGCAGCGACGATCAAGGATCTGCCCATGGTTACGCGCGTGCAGTTCCGCAACGTGCTGCGTGAAGGCGGGCGCATTCCGCAGGAGATCCTGATGACCGCAGACTATCGGGATGGCGACTCGGGAAGCTTCGACCGCATGCTGAACAACTAGGGCGTTCGGCCCCGGGAGAGCGGGGACACCGGCTTAGGTTTCCTGCTCTACAGTCCTGCTCACGACGGAGGCCACATTAAGTGGCCTCCTGT
>URYA01000220.1 GCA_900551975.1 uncultured Collinsella sp.
TACTCGCTTACGAGTGGTGCCAGGGTCTCGAACATGGTCTCGTGGTCCTCGCCCACCGAGTAGCCGCCAATGCCGTAACCGGGGAAGTCGCCGCACTCCTCCAGATGGCGCAGCGAGCGCAGGCGCAGATCTAGGTGCATGCCGCCCTGAACAATGCCAAAGAGCGCCTGGTCGTCGCGGGTATGCGCCTTATAGCAGCGCTCGGCCCACATGCTCGAGAGCTCCACCGCGCGCTCCACGAAGGCGCGCGTGGCGGGATAGCCCGGGCACTGGTCGAGCTGCATGCAGATGTCGGAACCGAGCTTCATGGCGATTTCCATGTTGTCCTCGGGCGTCCAGAACACATGGCGGCCGTCATAGTCGTTGACGATAAAGCGCACGCCCTCGTCGGTGAGCTTGACGGCATCGTTGTGGCTGAACACCTGGAAGCCGCCCGAGTCGGTAAGAATGGGGCCATGCCAGTTCATGAACTTGTGCAGGGTAAATCCTCCGGCATGGTGCCGCCCAGCTCGGCGATGGTGTCCTCGCCGGGACGCATGGACAGGTGGTAGGTGTTGGCAAGCACGATCTGGGCGCCGAGCTGTTTGACGGTCTCGGTAGGAATGCCCTTGACGTTTGCCTTGGTGCCCACGGGCATGAAGATTGGCGTCTCGATGTCGCCGTGCGGGGTGTGCAGCACGCCGGCACGCGCATGCGTCGTCGGATCCTCGGCGATCAGGTCGAATTTAAAAAGGCTCTGGTCCATAAACTGGAACTCCTTGGTAGCGGTTCATACGCAAACCATTATACGGGCAACCCGCAAGAAGCACCGACTCGACAGAAACTGATGCATTAAACGACTAGTCGTCGAGGACAATCTTCAGCGCCATCTTGCAAAGAAGTGTCCCAATCTGCCGGCACTTAGGGACTGTCCCCAAGTGCCGGCAAGAGTGTCCCTTATAGCTAGTCATTTAAGAACGTCCCCAACGACTACTTTTCGCCAGCAACGCAAACGCCGATGTTATGGCACCGACAGCGAAAACCCGCCAGAGCGAGCAAGGTGCCTTGAAACGAGGCGGCATTGACCTTCTGGTCATGCCGCCGAAGTTGAAAGGCAGATTGCCGCTCTGGCGGGTTTGCAGCGTCAACTGGTTGCGCGGTTTGGTAAAACCGCGCAACCCCTACGGACGCTGGCCCATGCCACCCTCGAGGGTGACGGTCTCGCCGTTCATGTACTTAAAGTCGGGACCGCAGAGCTGAACGACAACGCGGCCGATTTCCTTCTCGACGTCGCCGTAGTGACCAGCCGGCGGCATGTGGACGTTGGCCTTAAACGCCTCGGGATAGGCATCCTGGAAGTTCTCGAGCGCAGCGGTCCAAGCAAGCGGGCAAACGATATTGACGTTGATGCCGTCCTTGCCCCACTCGTTGGCGGCAACGCGAGTCAGACCACGGATGCCCTCCTTGGCGGCGGCATAGCTGCACTGACCATAGTTGCCAAACAGGCCGGCACCCGAGGCAAAGTTGACCACGGAGCCCTTGGTCTCCTTCAGGTGCGGATAGGCCTTCTGCATGTACAGATAGGTAGCATACAGACCGGAGTAAATGGCCAGGTTAAACTGATCCATGGTGTGATCGGCGATGGTCACGCCCGAGGCGCTGGCCTGAGCATTGTTGACGACGGCGTCGATGCGGCCGAACTCCTCAATGGCCTTGTCGATGACGTTCTGGACAACGGCCTCGTTATCCTGGCCAGCCGAGACATCGGCCTGAACGGGCAGAACCTTGACGCCGTACTCGGCCTCGAGGGATTCCTTGGCAGCCTCGAGCTTGGCAACGTTGCGGCCGGTAATGACGAGGTTTGCGCCCTCCTTGGCAAATGCGATATCGATACCGTAGCCGATGGAGCCAGCAGAACCGTCCTTAAGCGTGGCCTTGCCGCCGCCGGTGACGATCACGGTCTTACCAGTGAAAAGTCCCATATAAAGTCCTTTCAAATCGCGACGGGCGCACCCGCCGACTGCGCGCATCCAAATAAACGCGCCAAAAGCTGAAATGCAACTTTAACGGGTTCAAGTGAAAAATAAAGCCCATGGCAGGCGAACGGCACAACGTCTTTCGGCGAAGGGAATGTCAAGTAAAAATTGGATAGAGTGGCCGAGTTTTTGCTATCGACGCGAGCCCTCGAACACGTTTTGAAACTTTGCTGCGGCGCGCGGGAAGTCGGCGCGAGACTTTATCATAGGGTGACAAACAACGATGAGGAGCACATACCTATGACAGACGAGCTGGACCCCCAGACTCAACAGCATATTGATGATTCCGCAGACGTCACCGCAGATGCTGATGCTGTGACCTGCGATGATATTGACCTCGACGGCCCCATCTTGGACGAAAGCGCTACGGCGGAAACCCCTGGCGCCGAAGATGCAGGCGAGCAAAACGACGATGCGCCCGCTCAGGACGACGACCCCGTACAGGATGCCGCTCCGCAAGCTGCGGGCCCTATCGAGGTGTCTTCGGAAGAAGAGCTCGACGCCGTCATGGACCCCGCGCTCTACACCGGCCGCTGCGCGCAGCAGGTCGAGCGCTTTCTGTCCGAGTGCGCGCCCCTGCTCGCGGATGCGCAAAGCGCCGACGGCGCGATCAGCCTGTAAACGCAGCAAGCCCTCCCGGCCGGGAGGGC
>URYA01000221.1 GCA_900551975.1 uncultured Collinsella sp.
ATAAGCTCAGGCGGATTCATGCCCGCCGTTGGCTTAAAGGGGTTAACAGCTTTCGTCATTCTGCCCTCCTCTGCTAGTTTTAACAACTTTAACAAAGTTTAGCAACTTTAGCAGAGTTTAACAGTTTTAGCAGGCTCGGCGGCTTTATGCCTTACCGATCCTGCCGGGTCCTCCCGCCCGCGCCGATACAAATAGCGCGGTGCGGCCCCTCTATATCGCCCCTACCCCAGCGAGCGACTGAGGGAGCCGAGCTCATCGTTGCCCATGGTGCGCCACATTTGGAAGATGCAACCGCGTGCCAGGAAAAAGAAGCCGTTGTCGACCAGTTGAACAGCGGCATCTGCCAGCTGATTGGTCACCGCGGACACTGGCGGCAACTCGAGTCCAGCCTTGCGGATGGTCTCGACCGCTTCCTCGAACGTCGGAGGCTCGCTGACGCCCATCTCGTTCATAAGGCCCTGCATTTCTTCCAGCGCGCTGCTGCCCGACTCCTCGCCGCGCGGCACCAGACGGTAACAAGCCAGCGCCAGGTCGAGCTGATCGCAATTCCAATAGGCAAACGCCAAGCGATAGAATAGGTAGCCGATTGCAGAACGATCGCTGGCAATACGTAGGCCGTGGCGCGCCACCTCGATAATCTCGTCAAAGCGCTCCAGACGCGCAAGCACGTTGATGAGCGCAAAGTGCGATTGCATGGACGAGCGCGCCAGATCGTAAAGATGGCGCACCTCGGGCAGTGCTCGTTCAAAGTCCTCTTGCTCGGCGTAAAAGCTGCAGATCTCGTGCTGGGCAAAGTACAGCGCATCGGGCGCACGAAGGATCCGCACAGAGCGGTCTTCTTCCAACACCGGTAGCACCATGCGCACCAGCTGGTTATCGCAAAACTGCGTTTGAACCGGACCTGTCGCCAAAAGCTCGGCGACGGCGCACTTAGCCTCCAACTCCTCGACAAGACGGGAAAAGCCTTCAAAAGCACCTGTACGGTCGACTTTTGTCTGCTCGCGCAATTCAACAACACGGGCCACGTATGGGTCGTCGTCCTCTTCCATGACCTCCAACTCGTCAGCCGTATCGGCAAGCAGCAGATCGCGCAGCGCCGGCGGCAGCGTGCGATGGTCATCACGCGGACGAGCATGAACCTCCGCAGGCTCAATCGTCTCCGGAGCGGTTGACTCATACGCCTCAAGCACACGCTTGCACGGCATATCGTCCATGTCCATGCTCTCAAGATCCTTGGCGACAGGCACGCAATCGGCCAGATAGGCCGCGCGCCCAAAGAAATACGTTGCGACAACGCGCTCGCCCTGCTCACTGTCGGGAGCAGCAATCTGCACATAGCAGCGCGTGATGCAGGCGCCCGCGGCAAAACACGCTGCCGCAAGTGTGAGTGCCACGCGCGCATCGTGCTCCGCGGCCCAGATCGCACGCGTGTCCTCGTCCAGCTCGCGCCAGGCGTCATCTTGGGCGTCGTATTCACGTTGCGGCATGGCATCCACGACAGAGTGCCCAAACCGAACGAGCATAATCCCCTCGGCAACGTTTGCCCGATAGGTATAGTCGAGCCGCGTGACCACGTTGAGCGCCTCAACGATTCGCGCAAAACGCGTGCGCACGTCCCACTCGCCGCCCGGCTGGCACGAAACCGTTCCCGGCTTGGCCCACGGGTTATCGCTCGAAGCCGTATCGAGCAGTCGGGGAACATCGTTGGTCGTCTTGGCGATATGCCACGCATCAAAGAGCGCGCAGCCCTCAAGGCTCGGCGAGGATGCCGCGGGGGCCAATCCGGCCCCGATGCGCTCAAGGATGCCGGAGAGGCGGTTGAGACGGCACTCGATGGCAAGCAGCATGTCAATCTCGTCCTGGTCCAACAGGCTACGATCAAAATTGAGATAGAAAATCTTTGAGCGATCAATGCGAGCCAGGCTCATCTCGGACTTGGCAGCGATGGTGCGCAGGCGGGGCAAGTCAATTTCGCTCATAAGGGCGGCGGCATAGCGCTCGATACCGCTCGGATTCTCGGCATGGTCAACGCGGTAAAGCAGCGTCTCGATAGCATCGGGGAGCGGTGCCGTGTTAAAGCCCAAAAACACCTCGACCGGCTCGGACAACTTTACGAGCTTGATCTTGTCGACAACGTTTTGCATATCCTCGTCGAGTCCGCCGGCGTCCGCCGTGTTCACAATAGCGCTTTCGGAGTTGGCAAATATCACGTAGCGCAAGAACATCGAGGCCATGAACTCGCCGTAAGGAAGGGCGCGGGTCGAATTCCATGTCTCGTGGTCGGACTGCTCGCGCATGGGGCCTTCGGGAGAGCCGGCAGTTTGCGCACACGCGCGCATTGCACCGTTGGCTTCCCTTACCATAATCTCACCAATACCGGAATCCGACTCGTCAAGGACCAGTTCCATGTCGGGATCGTTGGGCAGCGGAGCCTCGCTGACGGGGCGGTCCACCTTGTACACCTCACCCGAAACGCTTACGTAGCCCAAAAGCGACACATGACTTTTGCCAACGAATTCGACGACATAACAAGATTCATGCTGATCCTCGCCAAAGAGTTTCCAGACCACGCCATATGAGCGTCCCGCAGGCTGCTCGGGCATCGCCGGAAAGCGCTTCTTGGGATCGAGAAACCTGAGCTTGTATGTCGGACGCTCTGC
>URYA01000222.1 GCA_900551975.1 uncultured Collinsella sp.
AAAAGGGTTGCCGCGCCCAGCAAAAAGTCGCTTGCTACGTCCAGGTCCAGCGCCTCGATGCGCTCGGCCTCGGCAAGGTACTGCTCGGCCACCTCACTGATCGAGATGGCGCCGATATCTACTTTTTGGCGGGTTACCAGCTGCAGCAGCAGGTCGAACGGTCCGCTGTAGACCTGCGTCGACACGCGATACGACATCTTCGACCTCCTTTGACGGCGCCTTCGCGGCGCGGTTTGGGTGCATGTTGCGACCGTTTTACACGGTCGACCTGTAAGTTTACCTTAGATGCCGGCGATTGCGAAGTTGAGCAGCTGCTCAGCAAGCGGATACACGGTAACGTCGAAATAGCGGCCGATTACATCGATGCCGGTCCACATAGGCAGCAGGTATAGAACCAGGATGAGTATGGGCATAGCGTATTGCTGCAGACGGTAATAGTTGTTGAGCGCCGTGCCCTTGAGGAAGGGCACGATGATCGACGAGCCATCAAGCGGCGGAATCGGAATGAGGTTAAAGAACGCGAGCGACAGGTTGACCACGATAAACGTGGCGCCGAAGTTCATGATCTGCGACGCCACGGCAAAGGACATGCTGGCGTAGAGATTGCCGTACGTTGCGTGCATGAGGGCGGCCGCGAGGCATGCGAGTGCGATGTTCGACGCGGGGCCGGCCACGCTCACCAGGACCTCGTCGCGCTTGGGGTGCTTGAGGTTGTTGAGGTAGACGGGCACGGGCTTGGCAAAGGCGAACACCGGGCCACCGGCTGCGAGCATGAGCAGTGGCAGGATGATGGTGCCGAACGGGTCGATATGGTTGAGCGGGTTGAGTGACACGCGGCCGCGCGAACGGGCTGTCTTATCGCCGAGCGCCCAGGCCGCGGCGGCGTGTGCACTCTCGTGGATGACGATGCCCACGATGACGGCGACGGCGCTGGCGAGCAGGTTCATGATGTAGCTGCTGGACATGGCGCTCCCCTAGCGGACGCGGCGCGAGGCGCGCGTGAGCAGGTAGTCAGCTACAAACAGGATGACGGCCACGATGGCGTAATCCAAGCGGAAAACGCCGCCAAAGGGTGAGGTGATGACGCCGTAGCCGGCGATGGCGCTCGGCAGCGCGCGCGAAAGCTCAACGACAAAGCCCACGATCTGCAGCTTGGCGGTGAGGCCGCTAAAGCACAGCAGCACGGTCATCGCGCTCATAAAGATGCCGCAGATGCGACAGGCGATGGCGATGACGCTCATCGCCACGGCAGCGGCCTTACGAGAATTCACGCGCGGTCTCCTCTTCGATCTGGGTGGAAAGCTCCAACCATTCGTCCTCGAGCTTAGGTAGCTCTTGCTTAAGGCCGTTATATTCCCCCAGCGCGGCGTTGAACTTATCCTGATCGGCATAAAGCTCTTCGCTTGCCATCAATTCCATAAGCTCGTCATAGCGGGCGCGCTTTTTGTCGAGCTCCGTCTCGATCTTCTTAAGCTGGTTGCGCACGCCCTTGAGCTTTTTGTTGAGCGCAGCGCGGGCCTGGGCTTCGGCGCGCTTTTGCTCCTTGGTCTTTTTGCCCTCGGCAGGCTTAGGCGCCGCGGCGGGGGTGTCGGCCTGGGCGGCGCTGGCTTTGGTGGACTTGGCCGCGGCAGGTGCGCTATCCCCTGCCGCCTCGGCGGCGGCGCGGGCTGCGAGGTCCTCGCGCTTGTAGAGGTAGTAGTCGTAGTCGCCGTCATAGACTGTGACCTTGCCATCGCGGATGTCGATGATGCGATTGGCCACGGCGCGTACCAGGTGCTCATCGTGGCTGATCAGCACGATGGTACCGGGGAAGTTTTGCAGGGCGTTCTCGAGCATGTCCACCGAGTCGATGTCAAGGTGGTTGGTGGGCTCGTCCAGGCACAGGAGCGCCTCGGGGGCCACAAGCATCTTGGCGAGCGCCAGACGCGCCTTTTCGCCGCCGGAGAGGACGCGCACCTGCTTTTCGATGGAATCGTTGTCGCTAAACAGGAAGGCGCCCAGCAGGCTGCGCTGCTGCGGTACGGTCCACTTGGGCGTGACGGTGTCGATCTCTTGCAGGACGGTGTTGGACTCGGTCATGCCCTCGAGCGCATGCTGGGCATAGTAGGCGACGCCGACGTTGGTTCCCAGGTCGCGGGTGCCGGTGGTGGGCGGCTCCAGACCGGCGAGGATCTTCATGAGCGTGGACTTGCCGGCGCCGTTAGGGCCGACGAGTGCCACGTGCTCGCCGCGGTAGAGCTTGAGGTCGATATCGCTGTAGATGTGCTTGTTGCCGTAGGACTTGGAGACGCCCTCGAGCCCCACGACCATGTCGCCGGAGCGCGGTGGGTCGGGGAACTTAAAGTCGATGTGCTTGTGGCCCTCGGGCAGGATGACAAGCTCCTTTTTGATCTGCTCGATCTTGCGGATGCGCTCCTGGGCCTGGGCGGCCTTGGTGGGCTTGTAGCGGAACTTGTCGACGAAGACCTGCATGTGGGCGATGTCGCGCTCCTGGGCGGCTCGCTTGGCGCGCATCTGCTCCAGGTTGTCCTCGCGCTGCTTGAGGTAGCTGATGTAGTTGCCGGTGTAGGTGGTCACGCGGCGGTTTTCGAGCGCGGCAACGTGGTCGACGCAGGAGGTGGACGACATTATCAGTTCTCCGGTGGTCAAAGAGAGCAT
>URYA01000223.1 GCA_900551975.1 uncultured Collinsella sp.
ATGGCCTGCTGGATAAAGCGGTTGTTGATGGCCTTCTTGGTCTGGTTTTCGTAGGACGTCTGGGTGGAGAAGCAGTTGGTCACCAGCACCAGGCAGTCCTGGACGTCCTGCCACTTAATGCCGCTCTCGTTTTTGTTGTACTTGCCCTGTTGCTTAATGTAGGCATCGATGGCGCTGGTCAGAGCGCTGCGGGCGGCCTTTTCGGGCGAGCCGCCATTCTCGAGCCACGATGAGTTGTGGTAGTACTCCTGCATCATGAAGGTGCGAGAGAAGCACATGCATGCGGTGATTTTTACGTTGTAATCGGGCAGGTCCTCGCGATCGCGACCGCGACGGTCGGCCTCGATAAAGAAGGGCTCGGTGAGGTAGTCGGCACCGACCTTCTCGAGCACATAGTCCTCGATGCCCTTGGGATAGCAAAAGTCTTCTTCGGAGAACTCGCCGTCGTCGCCCTCGATGCGCAGGCGGAAGGTCACGTTGGCGTTGACCACGGCCTGGCGGCGCATGGTCTCGCGATACCAATCGTGGGGGATGCTGATGGAGGTAAAGACCTCAAGATCGGGGCGCCATTTGATGGTGGTGCCGGTACGGTTCTCGTCGCTGGGCTCAATCTCGAGTGCCTTCTTTTTGGCGCCGACGACCTTGCCCTTTTTAAAGTGCAGAGAGTACTTGTTGCCGTCGCGCCAAACCGTGACGTCCATGTACTCGGAGGCGTACTGAGTCGCGCAGGAGCCCAGGCCGTTGGTGCCGAGCGAGAAGTCGTAGTCGCCGCCCTGGTTGTTGTTGTACTTGCCGCCGGCGTAGAGCTCGCAAAAGACGAGCTCCCAGTTAAAGCGCTTCTCGGAAGGGTTCCAGTCGAGCGGGCAGCCACGGCCGTTATCCTCTACCTGAATGGAGCCATCGCGAAAGGCGGTGAGGGTGATAAGTTTGCCGTAGCCCTGGCGTGCCTCGTCAACGGCGTTGGACAGGATCTCGAAGGCGGCATGCGCGCAGCCATCGAGTCCGTCCGAGCCAAAGATGACGGCGGGGCGCAGGCGTACGCGTTCCTCGTCCTTGAGCTGGCGGATGCTGTCGTTACCATAGTTTGCGGTGTTTTTTGCCATGCTCGCTCTCTCGGTGCTCCCTTGCTGCGTTTAAGTCATATAGATAGTCAAGGTAGCATAGCCCAGCCCACAGACGATTCCAACCAACACGAAATCCATCGAACAATCGTTCGGAATTCGATGGAGATTCGTTTACTCGGACAAAACCGACTCGGTTATGTCCGAGTAAGTTTGAAGGCGGCCGGATGCGTCTTGCTGCGTTTACGGTTGGATACGTTGTCGAAAACGTGTCGTGCGGATTGTTGGATCGAATCGAACATTGGGACAGACGTCTCGTTTTATGGGCCGGGGGCGTGCATGTGCGAGTTCTTTTGGCCCATAAGGAACGCTGGTGGGTCGTTATTTGGGCCACGGGTCACTTCGCCGGCGCCGTGTTTCGTCATACGCTCATAGTGGAAGCCGATGCCACGGGATGACGAAGGCCTTGGGCAACGGATGAGCTGCAAGCGAAAGGAGCGGTGAGGATGATGAAGCCCATGACGAAGAAGCTGCTGTTAGGAATTCCCACCGTGGCGCTTTCGGCTGTGTTGGCGTGTACGCTTGCCGGCTGCGGCGGTAATGCGCCGAGTGGCTCGGGCGGGAGCGCACCTGTGCAGGAGAAGTCCAAGAAGGCCAAGGCCTATGATTCGCAGACGGTCGAGGTGGCAGGCATTACCTATGAGTCGGTGGCTCACGGTACGTTCTATCGTGGCGATGCCAAGCTACAGGACGGCTTTTACCTGCACATCAAGATCACCAACAACAACACAAAGAACAGGACGTTCAGTTCCTTTAACGTGCATGCTGCCCAGGGCGATCTTGAGGCAGGCGACCCGTTGTTTACTTCCGGCAAGGCGGCTGTGCTCGACTACGTTGCAAGCGAGGCCTCCGATGATCTGCACAAGGGAATTGACCTTTCCGAGAGGCCAGACATCGGTCCGGGCGAGACCGTTGAGTACGTATATTTCTGGGCGCCCAAGACGGCGTACTACGGGCCCATCACTGTCGAGTTCGTAGACGCTTACGCCCCCGCTAAGAACCACGAGGCCATGCACTTTGACACCACGGGCTGCGAGACCAAGGAGTTCAAGGCGGCCGGCGGCGTGGCCGATTCTGGCGAGAAGGCAGATTTAACGGGCATCGACTGCGCATCGTACAGCATCGAGGCCGCCGATGGGTACACGCTGGATTCGTCCGACGAAGAGCGCGAAAAGGCAAACTTCTTCCACGACGAGACTGGAGGACGCCTGAACATCAGCATCTTCCCGCGCTCGCCGGAGGAAGAGGTTGCAAGCCTAGAGCAGGTCTACGAGGGTAAGGAGACAACAACCGACCAGGTCGAGTACAACGGCATAACATGGCTGCGCTTTACCGGTCCTGACAACGGCCATACGCTGTTTGCGACGGCTCCCGCAACGGGCGAAACCGTCCGTGTATCGATCGGCTGGAAGATCGATTGGGACGCCGCCGTGCCCATGATGGAGGCTCTGAAGCTCAAGTAGCGCCGCGATTCTCGCGTCAGGCGACTCAGGGCTGGCTCCGAGTTATC
>URYA01000224.1 GCA_900551975.1 uncultured Collinsella sp.
CCACAAGCACGGCGCCCTCGGTGGCGTCGTACAGGCGCGCAATCAGCTGCACAAGTGAGCTCTTGCCCGAGCCCGTGCCGCCGATGATGCCGATGGTCTCGCCGCTCTTAATGTGCAGGTCGATATCGTCGAGCGCCTGGCGCTTCGCATGCGCGGAATACTTAAAGCTCACGTGGTCAAAGTCGATGGAGCCATCGGCGACCTCGAGCACGGGCTCGGCGGGATCGGCGATCGTGGGCTCGGCGGCCAGCACCTCGGTGATGCGGTGCGCCGATTCGTCGGCCATGGTCACCATGACAAAGATCATCGATAGCTGCATCAGGCTCATGAGGATTTGGAAGCCATAGGTAAAGATCGAGGAGAGCTGGCCCACGTCGAACAGCGTGCCCTGGCTCGTGATGATGAGCTTGGAGCCCAGGTAGATGATGACGACAAACGCGCCGTTGACGCAGATGTTCATCATGGGGTTGTTAAAGGCAAGCAGCTTCTCGGCGCGGGTGAAGTCCATCTGGACGTCGCGTGCGGCGGTCGCGAACTTCTCCTTCTCAAAGTCTTCGCGCACGTAGCTCTTGACCACGCGCATGCCGGTGACGTTTTCCTCGACGGACTCGTTAAGGGCGTCGTACTTGTGGAACACGCGCGAGAAGATGGGACGCACCTTAAAGATGATAAAGAACAGCCCAAAGCCCAGCAGCGGAATGATGACCAGGTAGACCATGGCGACGCTGCCGCCCATGATAAATGCCATGGTAAAGGCGAAGATCAATACCAGCGGCGCGCGCACGGCGATACGGATGATCATCATAAAGGCCTGCTGCACGTTGTTGATATCGGTGGTCAGGCGCGTGACGAGCGAGGAGCTCGAGAACTCATCGATGTTGGCAAAGCTGAACGTCTGGATCTTGTAGAACAGGTCGTGACGCAGGTTCTTAGCGAAGCCGCAACTCGCATGGCTGCAGGTGACGCCGGCAGCGGCGCCAAAAGCAAGCGACGTCAGCGCGATGAGCACCAAAAAGCCCGCGGTGGGAAGCATCTCGGCTACGGTGGTGCCATCTTTGATGGCGTCGATCAGGTTGGCGGTGATAAATGGAATCAGCATCTCGCAGAGCACCTCGCCAAGCACGAGCAACGGCGTGGCAACGGTGACTTTTATATAGTCGCGGATGCTGCCCATGAGGGTTTTAATCATCCAGTTCCTCCCAGGTTACACGGATTTTCTCGAGCATTTCGGCGAGCTGCTCGCGCTCGTCGTGGGTGAGCGCGCTAAAGGCCTGCTCTCTAAAGCGGATGCGGGCCGCCTGCTCAACGCGGGCCTTTTCCCATCCCGCATCGGTCAGGCGGATGGTGAGCTGCCGACGGTCTTTGGGATTGCGACTGCGCTCGATAAGACCGCCCAGTTCGAGCTTGGACAGAATCTCGGAAAGGGACCCCGGCTTGAGGTCGAAGTGCATGCCGAGCTCCTGTTGGGACAGCTCGCCGGTCGGCTGCTTGGCGAGTAGGCAGACAATAGGCGCCTTGCCAGATATGCCGCCGCCGTGAAAATGCATGTAATGGCCGCAAAACCCCAGCCCATGGAGGATTCTCTTGGCGAGACGGTCCTCCTTGGACTGAGTCTCGGGCTCGTCTACCGGCTGCGAGGGGTCGTCGCCGGGTTCATGCGGATGGGCGTGTGGTTCAACACACATATCTAATCTTCGCTCCTTTCTTTAGTTAGGTAGTGGAATTGTTTTGTGCCTAACTAATCTAGGAGCATGAGAAATGAATGTCAAGGTACCAAACTAGTGGTTACGCGGTTTTACCAAACCGCGTAACGGCTCGACGCTGCAAACGCTCCCTGCGCTACACTTAGTCGCACTGTGGCGCTGCTGCGCCGTGCCCGAACCAAGGGAGACCCTCATGAAGAACACTCAGCTGCTGCTGATCAACGATATGTGCGGCTACGGCAAGGTTGCGCTTTCCGCCATGCTGCCGGTGCTGTCGCACATGGGTTACCGTATCCACAATCTGCCGACGGCACTTGTGTCCGATACGCTCAACTATCCCAAGTTCTACATCCATGACACCACCGAGTACGTGCGCCAGAGCCTCGCCATCTGGGAGGATCTCGGCTTTGAGTTCGACGCCATCTCCACCGGCTTTATCGTGACCGAGGAAGAGACGCGCATTATTTCGGACTTCTGCCACCGTCGCGCGCAAAAGGGCACCAAGGTGTTCGTCGACCCCATCATGGGCGACAACGGCAAGCTCTACGCCGGCGTGCCCGAGTCCACGATCGGCCTCATGCGCAGCCTGCTCGAGTGCGCCGACTATGCGGTGCCAAACTACACCGAGGCGTGCCTGCTCACCGATACGCCCATTGCCGAGCAAATCACGCCCGATAAGGGCCGCGCTCTTGTGGATGCCGTGCGTGCCTTGGGCGCCAAGTCGGTGGTCATTACGAGCGCTGTGGTCGACGGTGCGAATGTCGTCATCGGTTACGACCATGTGGCGGGGGAGTACTTTACGATTCCCTTCGACCTGATCCCGGTCTACTTCCCGGGCACGGGCGACACGTTCTCGGCGGTGCTCGTCGGCCGCGTTATGGCAGGTTGGAGTCTGCAGCGCGCGACGAGC
>URYA01000225.1 GCA_900551975.1 uncultured Collinsella sp.
CGATGGAGCCGCAGCGGGTGCCCATCATGACACCGTCGAGCGGCGTCAAGCCCATGGTGGTGTCCATGCACTTGCCGTCCTCGATGGCGCACAGGGAAGCGCCGGAGCCGATATGGCACACGACGACCTTGCGGGCCTCGCCGTTGGTCATCTCTGCGACCTTCTTGGAGATGTAACGGTAGCTGGTGCCGTGGGCGCCGTACTTACGGATGTGCAGCTTGTCGCAAACATCCTTGGGCAGGGCGTAAGTCTTGGCGACCTCGGGCATGTTGAAGTGGAAAGCGGTGTCGTAGACCGTGACGTTGGGCAGGTCGGGATACTGCTCGAGGCAGTACTCGATAACGTTGGCCTCAGGGTTGTTGTGCAGCGGGGCGAGCGGAGCGACCTCGCGGATCTTGGCGAGAACGTCCTCGTCGACGAGGGAGGAATCGCCGAAGTACCAACCGCCCTGAACGATACGGTGGCCGATGCCCTCGATCTTGACGCCGTTGGCCTCGAGGTCCTTCAGAACGACCTCGATGGCGACCTTATGGTCGGGGAACTCGATGTTCTCGGTCACCTTCTTGGAACCGTTGGCAGCGTGGGTGAAGGTGCCGCCGGTAAAGCAGACGCGCTCGCAGGAGCCCTTTGCGGACACCTTGTGGGACTTGGTATCGATGACCTGATACTTAAGCGTCGAAGATCCTGCGTTGACGACCAGAACGTTCATGTGTCTCCCTACTAACAGGCGGTGTGGCGCCGCCAGGTTACATACGCTTCAATAATAAACCCAAACGCCCTCGCGCTCGGGTTTATTGCGTTGATATATAAGTTATCGGTGCTTGAGCTTCCGTTTCATTGCAAGGAAAAAGCGCCCTCAGATGAGGTTCTCGCCCAGGTTCTTGCCGCCGAGGACGTGCATGTGGAAGTGCATGACGGTCTGGCCGGCATTGACGCCCTTGTTGGAGATGACGCGGAAACCGTCCTCCAGGCCCTTGGCCTTAGCGACCTCCTGGATGGCGTGGGCCATGGCGCCCATGGTCTCGGCAGGCACGTTGTCGGCGATGTCGCTGTAGTGCTTCTTGGGGATCACGAGCGTGTGGACCGGTGCCTGGGGGTTGAGGTCGTCGAAGGCGATGACCTGGTCGTCCTCATAGACAACGGTCGAAGGGATCTCGTGGTTGGCAATTTTGCAGAAGATGCAATCACACATGGTAGGTTCCTTTCTCACAGACCAAGGTAATTATATTTGGTCGGGGTGGTTAGAACGAGAGGTTGTCGTCGGTGTTGGCGGCCTCGCCGTCGGCGAGCACGTCGTTGCCGTCGACGTCCTTAAGGAGCACCGAAACCTTCTGCTCGGCATCGGACAAGCGGGTGCGCAGGCTCTTGAGGAGCTCGACGCCGCGGGTATAGCTCTCAAGCGACTCCTCGAGCTCCATATCGCCCGACTCCAGGCTGCGGATAATAAGTTCCAACTCCTGCGAAGCCTGCTTGTACGTAAGCTGCTCGACCGGGGTCTTCTCTGCCATATCTGTTTCCTTTCCTAAAGGTTTATCACTATGAAACGCGGCCTACTCGACCGTATCGACCGTTGCCGCCACGTTGCCGTCCGCCATGCGCACGCGAATAGCGTCGCCCGGCTTAAAGGTCTTGGCGCTCGTAGCCACACCGTCCTCGCTGTACGCGATGGAGTAGCCGCGGGCAAGCACCTTGAGCGGCGACAAGGCATCGAGCGACGCAGCAGCTCGGCCCAGGTCGGACGCGGGCTTGCTGAGCATCGTACGTCCCTGATGCTCCAGACGGGAACTCGCAAGCGTGAGCGCATGGCGCTTGCCATCGAGCCCCGAGGTGCTTGCAACCAGACGCTCGGGCAGGCGCTCAAAGCTGGAGCGAAATGTCCCGACCGAGCGTACTATGGCGCCCGACAGGCGATCGGCAGTCAGCGCAAGCTCCGATTCGCGACGCTCGACCATAAATGTGGGGTCGTTGAGGCACGGGCGGCACGCAGCCGCATCGAGAGCATCGCCCAAGCGAGCCGTATAGGTATCCCAGGCACGGCGACCGCGCTGGTCGAGCATTTCCAGATCGACCTGATCCGACCCAATCATCGATGCCATCGCGGCACCCAGACGCTGATGGCGCGCCTCGAGCACATCGGCCAACTCCGTCATAGCCGGCGCCACCGATTCTGCCGCCGCCGTGGATATAGGAAACCAGCTTACCTGCCTGTGTCTTTTCATATTTTTCAAAACGTCTGATGTTCAGGTTTTCACCGATGACAGCTACCTGCTGAGACAGTGCTTCCTTTACTGTGAACTGAGGGTCAAGTGCCCATTTTTCTTCAAAGAAAGCGTCCATATCTGCTGCTGTTGTTTCGGAAGCCTGTTTTGCAACTGCTGCAACATAGTCTCTGAATACCTGGTTCTTTGCAACGAAGTCTGTTTCGGAGTTTACTTCTACGATTGCACCAATCTTGTTGTCATCGCTCAGGTATACTGCAACCATACCTTCGGATGCGATACGGCCTGCCTTCTTTGCGGATGCAGCCAGACCTTTTTCTCTCAGCAGCTCAACAGCCTTTTCCATGCTGCCGTCAGCCTCTGTCAGAGCCTTTTTGCAAT
>URYA01000226.1 GCA_900551975.1 uncultured Collinsella sp.
CGTCGATGCGCGTCTGCAGTTCCTGTCCACCATGCGCCGTGATAAACTCCATTGGATCGTTGCCGTCGGGCAGCACCACGCAGCGCAGGTCCATCGAATCCTGCTCGATAAACTGAATCGCACGGCGAGCGGCCTTCTGGCCCGCGGCGTCTCCGTCAAACATATAGACGATGCGCTTGGCAAAGCGGGTGAGCGTCTTGACGTGATGCTCCGTGAGCGCGGTGCCCAGCGTGGCGACGACGTTTTTAATCCCCGCCTCCCAGCAGGCGATGCAGTCCGTATAGCCCTCTACCACGATGGCGGTATCCTGCGCGACGATAAACTCCTTGGCCCAATTAAAACCGTAGAGGTTTCGCTTTTTATGAAACACGCTCGTCTCGGCGGTATTGAGGTACTTGGGTTGGCCGTCACCCATGATGCGACCGCCAAAGGCAATGTTGTGACCCTGCTCGTCAAAGATGGGAAACATCACGCGGTCGTAGAAGCGGTCGGCAAGCTGCCCGCGCCCGCGGCTCACGGCAACGTTGGCATCGATCATCTCCTGCGGAGTAAAACCCGCCTGAGACAGGTGCGACACCAGCGCGTTGCGGCCCGGCGCAAAGCCCAGGCAGTAGCGGCGGCAGACGTCGCCACCCATGCCGCGGCTGGCAAAGTACTCACGCGGACGGCCGTCCTTACCACGCATAAGCATGGTGTGGTAGAACTGGGCGGTCTCGGCGCACAGATCGTAGATTCTCGCACGCTTAGTACCGCGCTCGCGGCGATCTCCGGTGTCGTGCAGCTCGATACCCGCGCGGTCGGCCAAATAACGGATTGACTCGGGAAAGCTCAGGTTCTCGCGCTTCATGATATAGGTGAAGACGTCTCCACCCTCGCCGCAGCCAAAGCAATGCCACACCTGCGTGGCGGGAATAATGTGGAAGGACGGAGTCTTTTCGCCATGAAAAGGGCAGCATCCCCAAAACTCATGGCCGCGGGGCTTGAGCTCAACCGTTTCCTGCACGATGGCGACCAGGTCGGACGCAGCGCGTACCTGGTCTTTTTCCTCATCGCTAATCACGGATGCTCACCCCCTGCTCGCCCAAGTTGTGACGAATATCTTCGATATTACCCTCGACGGTCGCGATCAACTCATCCAGCGAATCGAACACGCGCGACGGGCGCAGCCAGCGCGTAAACGCCAGCGAAACGGAAGCGCCGTACAGGTCGCCCGTATAACCAATTAAATTAGCCTCGAGATGCGCCGAAGCGGCATCGTCGGCATACGTTGGCGGCAGGCCGACGTTCACGGCAGCGGGCCACACGGTGTCATCGACCAGCACCAGGCCCTCATACACGCCATCGGCAGGCACCTGAATGCCATCGGGAACCTGCAGGTTTGCCGTGGGAAAGCCCATGTCAGAACCCTCGTGACGGCCGCGAGTAACACCGCCGCGCACTATATACGGGCGGCCGAGCAACTCAGCAGCCAGCTCCACATGGCCCTGTCCGAGCTCATGACGGATACGGGTGGCGCAAATGGCCTCACCGCCCTCACAAAGCAGGTCGTGACCGTACACGTCAACGCCGTGCTCGGAACCCCAGGCGCGCATCTCGGCAACACCAGAAGCACCGCCACGACCCAGCCTAAAGTCACTACCAACGCGAATCGAGCGAATGTCGACCAGACGCGACACCAGCGAGAGAAAATCAACATGGTCAAGCGCCGCAACCTCAGGCGTAAAGGGAACGGCCACCACCGCATCGACCCCGGTCTGAGCCAGGGCATGCAGACGGTCGACCGTCGTCATCAATTTTTGAGCGGGCGAAGGGCTCACCACAACGTCCGGGTCGGGATCGAAGGTAACCACGACCGCCTTACAGCCATGGGCACGGGCATCACGGACAAGCGCTTCGATAAGTTCCTGGTGTCCACGGTGAACGCCGTCGAACACGCCGATGGCAATCGATGCGGCACCCAAGTGCTCACACTCATAAAACGTATCGGCAGTAACGATGCGAGCCTCGTCCGACTCGCCCGCGAAAAAGATACGCGCGAGCTCGCGAGCGGACAACATCATCGAACACCGCCGATTGCCTGCGGAAAAACGTGCTCCATGACAAAGCGGCCGCCCTCGATACGGGCGAGCGCCTTGAGCCCGCCATCGAGCACCAGCGCAAACGGCGCCTTCGACGCATCGAAGCCCCCAAGCGCGCGCTCAATAGGAATACGACGTCCGCACAGCAGATCATCGGCAAGAGCGCCTGGCAAGTCGACGCGCGTAGCGCCCAGCGCCGCAATGGGATCCAGGGCAAAGCCAGCCGCGGACTCGGGAGAAAGCTCCTCGACCGCATGACAGGCGCCAATGGAAACAACACCGGAGGCCGTGCGGCGCAGCGCGGAAATGTGCGCGGCGCTATCACAAGCACGGCCCAGGTCGCGAGCGAGCGCTCGGATATAGGTGCCCTTGCTCACCGAGAACGCCACGGTCCACACACACGAATCACCCTCGCCGCCCACGGCAATCAGGTCGGCGGCATAGACCTCGACGGGGCGCGGAGGTAGGTCCACCGCATTGCCCTCGCGAGCAGACTTATAGGCGCGAACGCCATTGACCGAG
>URYA01000227.1 GCA_900551975.1 uncultured Collinsella sp.
CTACATGAAAGCGCCCTCAAGCGGATGTGCTTGAGGGCGCCTCTTGCTTGACTAGCTTTCGATATAGTCCTTGAGCTTGCTCGAGCGGCTCGGGTGGCGGAGCTTGGCCAGGGTCTTGGACTCGATCTGGCGGATGCGCTCGCGCGTGACGCCAAACTCGCGGCCGACTTCCTCGAGCGTGCGGGGATGACCGTCAACGAGGCCAAAGCGAAGCTCGATAACCTTGCGCTCACGATCGGCAAGCGAGTCGAGCACCTGGGTGAGCTGCTCCTGCAGCATGGAGAAGCTGGCGGCATCGGGCGGAACGATAGCCTGGGAGTCCTCGATGAAGTCGCCCAGCTGGGAATCCTCTTCCTCGCCGATGGGGGTCTCGAGCGACACGGGCTCCTGCGAGATCTTCTGGATCTCACGAACGCGGTCGGCGCTCATGTCCATCTCGGCACCGATCTCCTCGGGGGTCGGGTCGCGACCCAGGTCCTGGAGAAGCTGGCGCTGCACGCGGACGAGCTTGTTGATGGTCTCGACCATGTGCACGGGAATACGGATGGTACGGGCCTGGTCGGCGATAGCGCGCGTGATGGCCTGACGGATCCACCACGTGGCGTACGTGGAGAACTTAAAGCCCTTCTGGTAGTCGAACTTCTCGACGGCGCGGATCAGACCGAGGTTGCCCTCCTGGATCAGGTCCAGGAACAGCATGCCGCGGCCAACATAGCGCTTGGCGATGGAGACGACCAGACGTAGGTTTGCACTGATGAGCGCCTGCTTGGCTTCGAGGCCCACGTTCTCAATGCGCGTTAGACGACGCATCTCGGAACGCGTGAGCTCGAGCTCACCCGCCTCGGCAGCCTCGAGCTTCTCGGTGGCCTCGAGACCGGCCTCGATCTTCATGGCCAGATCGACCTCTTCGGAGGCGGTCAGCAGGTCGACCTTGCCGATCTCCTTGAGGTACATACGAACCGGATCGCCGGTCAGCATCACCGTGGAGGCATCGATGCCACGCACGCGGGAGCGTGAACGGGACGTGCGCACGGTGCGCTTCTTCTTGCTCTTGGAAGAACCCATCTCGGCGTCGGCCTGACGGGCCATCTTGAGCTCATGATCGTCGAGCGAGCCGGAATCGTGCTCGTCGTCGTCATCGAAATCGTCGGTATCAGAATCGGTATCATCATCGTCGACGTCCATGGGGGCGTCGTCGTTACCGCTCGCGGAGATAATCTGGATGCCGCTGTTGCGCAGCGCGGAATACACCGCGGTGAGCTGCTCGTCAGAAACATCGATATCCTTCAGGGCGACCTGAATCTCGTCCTCGGTTACCGAAGTCCTGTTTGAGCCGTTGCCCATGAGCTTTGCAACGTAGGATTCCAGCCCAGTACCCGTGCTCTCAGTCTTTTTTGGCACAGATTCTCCCTTCATAGTCCACAGGACTCAATACTTTAGCACACACATTGACGTCTATACCCAAAAAGAGGACTGGATATAGGCGAGAATACGCTGGTTGACCACAACATCTAGGCTTGTTCAGTGCCTGCGGCCTCCAGACCGATCAAACGGAACGGGTCCGCCACACCGCCGATCGACTTTTGCAGTTCGCGTTGACGCTGCGAATCCTGCGCTGCCTGCACGGTCAGCGCGCGACGGGCCTCATCATCGAGCGAACGGTCCTGGCGCAGCTTGGCCTGTGCGGCACGCATGCGGCGCTTGATAGTGTAGAGCTCGAGCGTATCGAGCATAAACACGATGTTCGTCTCGGTGGGGTGCTTGCTCGTCGCCGAGATGCGCCCGGCACTCACAAGCGTTGCCGCCTCGGGACACACCGAGCGCGCCGCATCCATGCAGGCTGCAGGATCGGTTCCCGGCGGCGTTGCCAGAACGGCCCACGCGATGGACTCGTGACGCGGATCCACCCACTCGATCGAGCAGATGCGGTCGGCATACGTGCGGAACAGGTCGGGGTAGCTCGTGAGCATGGTCAACAGCTCGCGCTCCCCTGCCAAGGACTTGCGCTCAAGATCGGTAAGAACCATCGGCGCCGCCGCAGCCGATGCGCCCGAACCGTCAGCCACAGGCACAGCGCCCACACCATCGGGCACATCGATTGGCGGCAAATCGTCAACGACCTCCACTGGTGCAGCGCCATAGGCATCGAGCGGGACGTAGTCGTACGGCTCTTCTTCGACAGGCGCGGACACCGGCGGCGTCGCGCCCGATGCCCAAGCACCGCGACCGGCATCGTGAGAACCCGACGCCCGACCGCCCGCGCTACCGGACCGCTCAGCCTGAGCCCGCTGGCGCTCATAGTTCTGCTCGCGACGTCGTTCCGCATCCTCGCGCTTGGCGACATCGCGAAACACACGGCCCGAGCTCGCACGCACCGTCTCCAGATCCAAACCCAGTAGATCGGCAATCTGAATAAAGTACGTATCGATCATGTAGCTATCGCGCAGCGGATAGATGAGCGTGAGAGCGTCCTCCAGCGCCTTGGCGCGACCGCCCGGCGTGGTGATATCGCTCGACTCCTGCAGCGAACGGTAGACAAAGTCCATAAG
>URYA01000228.1 GCA_900551975.1 uncultured Collinsella sp.
CTGATCGCGTACGCGAGGCGTGCGCATCTATGGTCATGTCGGCATTCGACTTCGATCTGGACGAGGTCCGCGTGCTGGACGCCTTTGGCGGCTCCGGCGCCTTAGGGTTAGAGATGCTCTCTCGTGGGGCCCGCTCGCTCACGACGTTTGAGATCGATCGCAACGCCGCGCGGCTCATTACCAAGAATATCGAGTCGCTCTGCCGCGACCGCGCGCGTTGGCGTGTGGTGACGGGCGATGTCCTTGTGAGCGCTTCGCGTGGCCGCGTGCCGGGCGGCCCCTTCGATCTGGTCTTGCTCGACCCGCCCTATGCTTTTGGTGCTAAGCCGGTCGATGAGCTGCTGCAGAACCTGGCCCAGCAGGGTCTGCTCACCCCGGGCGCCTATGCTCTGTTTGAGCGTGCTGCTGCCGACGCGGGTGCACATCCTGCCGGCTTTGTAACCGTGCGTGAGAAACGCTATGGCATCACCTCGGTCGACTTGCTCCGCTGGGTCGGCGAGGGCGAGGATGACGATATCGCCACCGATGCCGATGACAGCGACGGCACGACGTTTCGGGAGGATGCCCATGAGTGACACCATTAACCGCGTCATTGTTCCGGGTACCTTCGATCCCATCACGTTTGGCCATATCGACGTGATCCGCCGCGCCCGCCGCATCTTTCCCAGTGTGATCGTGGCCGTTGCCGAGTCGCAGGGCAAAAATGGCGTGGGCACCACTTTTACGCTCGATGAACGCGTGGCGCTGGCCCGTGAGGCACTCGGTGATATTGATGGCGTCGAGGTCCTGCCCTTTACCGGACTGCTCGTCGACTTTGCTCGCGAGCAGGGTGCTGGTGCCGTTGTCAAGGGCCTGCGCGCCATGACCGACTTTGAGTATGAGCTGCAGCAGGCCGACCTCAATTATCGCTTGGATAGCGAGCTGGAGTCCATCTTTGTCATGAGTGCTCCGCAGTATGGCTACATCTCGAGCTCGGTGGTACGCCAGATCGCCTCGCTCGGTAGCGATGTCTCTAATTTTGTTCCACCCAATGTGGTCAAGGCGCTCAAACATCGCTTTTCGTGACGTTTTTTAATGCCTGGTGGCATGTGGTAAACTAACACGATGATATGTTACCTATGAAAGGAGACCGGATGCCGGGCGAGAATTTTCCTGGCGACAGGATTGTGAGTCTTGTCGACGAGCTCGAGGGGCTCATCGAAGAGGCTAAGACGCCGTTCGGCAAGAACGCCCAGATGAAGGTTATCGACGCCGACGTCTTCTTTAACATCCTCGACGAGATCCGCATGAGCTATCCCGAGGAATGGCAGAAGTCCCGCCGTATCCTCAAGGAGCGCGAGGAGCTTATGGCTTCCCCCGCCGCTCAGGCCGATTCCATTATCGCCGATGCTCAGCAGCAGGCCCTCACCATTGCCGGTGAGCAAGAGATCGTCCGCTTAGCGCAGCAGCAGGCCGACGATATCCGCGACCGTGCCCAGCAGTATGAGCGCGAGACGCGCTATGCCGCCGAGGACTACGCCGAGCAGGTCTTTACGCACCTCGAGGAGAACCTTAAGAGCCTGACCGGCACCGTCACCCGTTGCCGTCAGCAGCTCAACGAGGGTGCCGCCCAACAGAATGGTCAGTGGTAATGGCTGAGTTCCCGAGCGTTACCGTCGATCTTTCCGAACAGCTCGAGTTTCCCGGAGACTCGTATCCGCTGACCGGCAAGGTCGATGTCGCCACCTATACGGTGGGCGAGAAGGAGTACCAGCTGCAGGACGGTATCGACTACGACGTGGTCTTTACCAATGCCGGCACCGGTGTTCTGCTTACCGGCATGGTTCGCGCGCACGCCACCGGCGAGTGCGACCGTTGCCTGGAGCCTGCCTCGTTTGACATTGCCGGCGAGATCGAGGAGTTCTATCTCTTCCATGAGCCCGAGGACCCCGAGGCCTACGAAGACGGCTACGAGCTCCTGGGCGAGGATCGCATCGTCGATTTGGGCGAGCCCATCAACGACGCCGTTGTCATGGACACGCCGTTTGTGGTGCTTTGCAAGCCCGATTGTCGCGGTCTTTGTCCCGTCTGCGGTGCCAATCTCAACGTGGAGCAATGCGATTGTGCTGCCCAAGCCGAGGCCGAATGGGCCGAAGCCACGGAAAATCCATTTGCAGCATTGAAGAATCTCAAGCTTGACGAGTAAAACTGTGGTAGTATCGCTACTTGCGCGTAATCGCCACACTGGATAGTTCATAAGGAAGGTCACTATGCCCGTACCTAAACAAAAGCAGGGTCGTATCCGCACTCACACCCGTCGTTCCGCCAACATGAAGATCTCGGCTGCGGCTCAGTCCACGTGCCCCCGTTGCGGCGCTGTCAAGCTTCCGCACCACGTGTGCCCCAGCTGCGGTTTCTACAAGGACCGCGAGGTTATCGTTACCGAGTAACGGTATACTCTGGATGCGATGCCGTTCCAACTGGAACCACAATGGCCGGCTCATTGAGTCGGCCATTTTTGTATAAGGAGCATGTATATGAGTAACGTTCGCGTTTGTGTAGACGTTGT
>URYA01000229.1 GCA_900551975.1 uncultured Collinsella sp.
CTTGAAGAAGCCGATATTGCCCGTGGCGCCGGTGTGCGTACCGCCGCACAGTTCGACCGACGACCCGAAGCGGACCATGCGGACCTTGTCGCCGTATTTCTCGCCGAAGAGCATCATCGCACCGCACTTCTCGGCCTCCTCCTTCGTAGCCTCGCGGTTCTCCACGAGCGGATAGTTGGCGCGGATGGCCCGGTTGACGAGTTGCTCCACCTTGCGCAGCTCCTCGGGCGTCACCTTCTGGAAATGCGAGAAGTCGAAACGCAGGATTTCGGGCGTCACCAGCGAACCCTTCTGCTCGACATGCGCGCCGAGCGCCTGCAGCTTTTCGACAAACTGCTCGTAGCCGCGCTTGATGTGATGGATGGCCGAAACCTCGGTCGTCCCGTCGGCGATCAAGCCCGCTACGACGAGGGCCGCTCCGCCACGCAGATCGGGCGAGGTAACCTGTGCACCCGAGAAGCCCTTGACGCCATGAATCATGGCATGATGGCTCTCAATACGAATGTCGGCACCCATGCGCACCAGCTCAGAGGCAAACATAAAGCGATTCTCGAAGATGTTCTCGGTAATAACGGAACTGCCGTCGGCGAGGGCGGAAAGCACCATAATCTGTGCCTGCATGTCGGTCGGGAAGCCGGGGAACGGAAGCGTCTGGATGTCGACCGGCTTGATGCGCTCGGCGCGATTCACGTGAACGCCGTCGTCGGTACGCTCGCAGTCGATACCCATGAGCTCCATCTTCTTGAGCACCATGCCCAAGTGAATGGGGCAAAAGCCCGTGACATCGACACCGCGATCGTCGGCCATCAACGCACCGGCAACGATAAAGGTACCGGCCTCGATGCGGTCGCCCACTACGCGATGGGTAACAGGATGGAGCTCTTCCACGCCTTCGATAGTCACGACGGGCGTGCCGGCGCCAACAATCTTGGCGCCCATCTCGTTGAGCATGTTGGCGAGATCGACAATCTCGGGCTCGCGGGCGGCATTGTCGATAACCGTGGTGCCCTGTGCGCGCACAGAGGCCATGATGAGGTTCTCGGTCGCACCGACGCTGGCGAACTCGAGCGTGACGGTGGTACCGCGCAGACCTTGGGGCGCATTAGCGTTGATGTAGCCGTGGGCGGTATCGAACTCTACGCCCAGGGCCTCGAGACCCAGAATGTGCATATCGATCTTGCGAGCACCCAGGTTGCATCCGCCCGGCATGGCGATCTTGGCGCGATGGAAACGGCCCAGTAGGGGTCCCATCACGGCTGTGGAAGCACGCATCTTGGCAACGAGCTCGTAGGGGGCCTCCCAAGAATCGACCTGAGAGGTATCAATCTCGAGCGTGTGCTCGTCGAGGACATCGATCGTAGCGCCCATGCCCTTGAGCACCTTGCCCATCACGTGGACATCGGAAATATCGGGCACGTTCTGCAGCGTCGTCTTGCCCGGCGCCAGAAGCGTTGCCGCCATGAGTTTGAGTGCGGAGTTCTTGGCGCCCGAGACGGGCACGGAGCCTCCGATGGCGTGGCCACCCTCAACGC
The DNA here is from genome assembly GCA_900551975.1 of uncultured Collinsella sp. Classification (GTDB taxonomy): domain Bacteria; phylum Actinomycetota; class Coriobacteriia; order Coriobacteriales; family Coriobacteriaceae; genus Collinsella. The sequence goes on from URYA01000229.1 coordinate 1,533, forward strand.
GGATAATATCCAAGGTCTACCCTTTCAAAAAGCATGCCCGGGATGGCTGGGCCATCCCGGGCATGATGTGTTCGCAAATGGTCGAACGCTAAATCGTTTGACTATTGGGCAAGCTTGAGCTTACACCATGCGATTTCATTATAGAGGTAGGCGCGGCGTGCATCATCCTCCGACAAATTACCCAGCTTCTCTTCAAAACCTTGAATATCAGCTTTAAGCTTGTCGGCATCGACGGTCGCCAAATCGCAAGCGCGCTCGGCGAGAACGGTCACGACATCGTCCGCAACCTGGGCATAGCCGCCGGCCACGGCAAACGTGTGGTCGACAGCGCCCATGGCCTTATCGGAAACGCGAACGTAACCGCGGTCGATCGTGCAGATCTCGCTGGAGTGAGCAGGCAGAACGCCAAACTCGCCATCCGTGGACGGAATCGACACAAACGCAGCGTCGCCCTCATAGGCGCAGCTCACGGGGCACACGATGCGGATACGCATAACCTACTTCTCCCCCATCTTGCGGGCGCGCTCGCGCACGTCCTCAATCGTGGAAGCATAGCGGAAAGCCTGCTCGGGCAGGTCGTCGGCCTTGCCGTCGACAATCTCGGCGAAGGAGCGGACGGTATCCTCGACGCGGACGTAGACACCGGGGTTGCCGGTGAACTTCTCGGCGACGTGGAAGGACTGCGAGAGGAACTGCTGAATCTTACGGGCACGGTTGACCGTAAGGCGCTGCTCCTCGGACAGCTCGTCCATACCCAGAATGGCGATGATGTCCTGAAGGTCGGAGTACTCCTGCAGGAGCTCCTGGACCTTGACGGCGACACGGTAGTGCTCCTCGCCGACGATCGAGGGATCGAGAGCGTCGGAGGAAGATGCGAGCGGGTCGATAGCCGGGAACAGGCCGAGCGACGAAATGCTACGCGAAAGAACCGTGGTGGCGTCGAGGTGCGTAAACGTCGTGGCAGGCGCCGGGTCGGTCAGGTCGTCTGC
>URYA01000230.1 GCA_900551975.1 uncultured Collinsella sp.
ATCGCGGGGCTTTCCGCAGGTCTCGACTTTATCGAGGCACAAGGCGGGGTCGAGGCGATTGCGGCACGCGAGCGCGCACTCGCTGATCGCTTCTTTGCCGGTGTGCGCAAGATTCCGGGGATTAAGCTCTACGGTGCCTTTGACCAGCCGACGCACTCTGCGATTGTGTCGCTCAACGTGGGCGATATCGATTCTGCCGAGATCTCGGATGCGCTCATGCAAGGGTGGGGGATTGCAACGCGCCCCGGTGCCCATTGCGCCCCGCTCATGCACCGCGCGCTCGGGACCGAGCGCCAGGGCGTCGTCCGCTTCTCGTTTGGGTATTTCAACACGACCGAAGAAGTCGACACGGCTATCGATGCTCTGTGCGATTTAGCCTGCTAAAGCTGCTAGACCGTTTATACTTGCGTGACGGGTGTTTTTGCCCGTCCCGTTTTTGTTTCGACCCGAAAGGTGGTCCCATGGCTTCATCCGCCCCGCGCGGTCTGCGCTCCGACCATGTCGTCACCGTCGGCATCGCCCTGTTCTCGATGCTCTTTGGCGCCGGCAACCTCATTATTCCGCCGCTGCTGGCGCTGCAGGCAGGTTCTGCCACGCCGGTCGCCATGCTCGGCTTTCTGATTGCCGCCATCGGCCTGCCCGTCATGGGATTTATCGCCGTCGCGCTTGCCGGAACGGCGCGCGAGCTTGCCGGTCGCGTGCACCCCAAGTTTGGTGAGTTCTTTGTCGCGGCGGTGTATCTGGCCATCGGCCCGTGCCTGGCCATTCCGCGCACGAGCTCCACGGCCTTCGAGATGCTGGTGCCGCTTCTGCCCGAGGGCGTCTCGCTCGGCACGGCTCGCCTGGTCTTTGCCATCGGGTTCTTCGTGGTTGCGTTTGCGCTCACGCTGCGTCCGGGCGTCATCACGCGCGTACTCGGTCGCATTACGGGCCCCGCGCTCATTGCGCTCATCGTGCTGGTCGTGGGTGCTGCTGTGGTCTCGCCGTTGGGTCCCGCTGCCGCGCCTCAGGCTCCCTACGATGCGGGCGCTGCCGTGCAAGGCTTTCTGACTGGCTATCAGACCATGGACCTGCTCGCGTCGCTCGCCTTCGGCATCATCATCGCCGAGACCATCCACGAGTTGGGTGTGACCGATGACAAGCGCGTGGCCTTTGAGATTTCGCGTTCGGGTGTGATCGCCGGCGTGCTCATGGCCATCATCTACTGCGGCCTGGCGCTTGCCGGTATGCAGCTCGGCACGGTCATGCCCGATGCCACTAACGGCGCCGCCATCCTCGCCCGCTCTGCCTCCATGCACTTTGGCCTTGTCGGCACGGTCGTGGTCTTTGCGATCTTTTTCCTCGCCTGCATGAACGTGTGCATCGGCCTCATCAGCTGCTGCTCGCGTTACTTCTGCGAGACGTATGTGGTCGAAGGAGGAGCGGAGGCTTCCGAGGAGGCTATGCGCCGTCCCTTTGCGATTCTCGCCTTTGTGTTCGCGGCGTTTTCGTGCGTGCTCTCCAACGTGGGCCTCGACATGATCCTCATGTTCTCGGTGCCCATGCTCAACGCTTTGTATCCCGTCGCCATCGTGCTGGTACTGATGGGCCTGGTGCACGGTTTTTGCGACGCGCATCCGCAAGTGTGGGTTTGGGTCGGCGGCGTCGTCGCGGTGCAGAGCGTGATTACCTCGGTCCGCGATGCGTTCTTTGCGGGCGCGTGGCTGCCGTTCGATGCGCTGCCGCTGGCGGATATCGGTGCCGCGTGGGCGCCAGTCGCTGTGGTGGCGTTCGTGATTGGCCTACTCCATAGCCAGTTTGTCGCACATTCGAGGAGCTAGGGTTTCTGCGCTTGCACAGGCGGGGAGTCTCCCCTATAATTTCCTTCGCTTTGGGACACGCAAGGTTTAGACCTTAGCTGCTCAACACCTTCGGGACGTGGCGCAGTTTGGTAGCGCGCCTGCTTTGGGAGCAGGATGTCGTGGGTTCAAATCCCGCTAGCCCGACAAACAAAAAAGCCTGGAATCTCAACGATTCTGGGCTTCTTCTTTTATCCGACCGCTAAACGATTTATCCGGTTTTATCCGATGACCGTAGAACCTATATGGCCTTGCGGTCTAAGGGACTTTTGTGATGTTGGGACCCCACCTGCTAGTCAGTTCGATTCCATGCGACATCGATTTCCGCTTCCCAATCTCAAATGACACCAAAATACCTGCAACCGATTGTGCAATCCCGTGGGCGGGAGTGGGTTGCAGGTAAAAGGTGTCGAGTTACAGCCCAGAATCACCCCTAACTAGTACCGAAATACCCGCAACCGCAGTAACTAACCCCTTTATACCTGCAATCCGGCAAATATGGTTCAGACAATCCGCACATCCAGACCGCTATCCGAACACACCGTTTATACTGGATCACACATCGAATCAACATCTAGAACCGACCGTCTCCAACGACCCATAGGGAGAGCATATGGACGATATAAGACCACGCTGCGGCTGGG
>URYA01000231.1 GCA_900551975.1 uncultured Collinsella sp.
AGGCTGCAGCCACGGCTGAGCGCCTGGCCCGTGCCATCGATGAGCTTGAGCTTTCGAGCTGGTTTACCGGTGAGTTCGATCACGGCGATGCCATTGTGACCATCAAGCCCGGACAGGGTGGTCTGGAGGCCCAGGACTGGACCTTCATGCTCTTTAAGATGTACATGAAGTACTGCCAGCGTCGCGGCTGGAAGGTCACCATCAACGACTGTCCTGCGGCCGAGGTCATCGGCATTGACCGCGCGACCTTTACCGTCGAGGGCAAGGACGCATTTGGCATGCTGCGCGCCGAGGCCGGCGTCCACCGCTTGGTGCGCATTAGCCCCACCGACGACAAGAAGCGCCGCCAGACCACGTTTGCCGGCGTCGAGGTCATCCCCGTGCTACCCGATGATATCGACATCGAGATCAGTCCCGACGACATCCGCGTGGACGTGTACCACGCGAGCGGCCCGGGCGGTCAGGGCGTCAACACCACCGACTCCGCCGTACGCGTGACGCATTTCCCCAGCGGCATTGTGGTTACCTGCCAAAACGAGCGCAGCCAGATCCAGAACAAGGCCGCGTGCATGCAGATCCTCAAGGCTCGCCTGTACGAGATCGAGCTCGAAAAGCGCGCCGAGGCGCTCGATGAGATTCGCGGACCCAAGACCACGATTGGTTTTGGCAACCAGATTCGTAGCTACGTGCTCTACCCATACCAGATGGTCAAGGACCTACGCACGGGCGTGGAGACCAGCAATGTCGAGGCCGTTCTTGACGATGGCGACCTGGACCCGTTTGTTATTGGCTACCATCGCTGGGCCACCGGCAACGCCGATGCAGAAGGCTCGGAGGTCTAAAACATCGGGCGGCTTCAAGCCGATGCTAAGCCCAACGGTTGGACGGGTTTGTATCCAGAGCAAACCCTGCGCAGGGGTGGTTTTTGTTCGACGAATCGGTAGAATCGAATACAGCAAGAAGTTCGAAGCGCATCCGTTTGGGTGCGCTTTTTTGAGGGAGGCAGCATGGCATATCGTCTGGACATCAAGCGCATTCTTTCGATGAACTTCTTTCACGATCTGCCCCAGATCATGTTGGGGTGTGCCTTGGCCGCTATTGCGACCGACCTGTTTTTGATTCCCAACGGTCTTGCCGCCGGTGGCGTTACGGGCCTCGCAACTATTATCCAGGCGGTCGGCACGGCGCGAGGCGTGTCGCTTCCCGTTGGTATTCAGACCATCGTGATGAACGCCTTGCTGTTGCTGATCGTTATGCGCGAGGGCGGTATGTTCTACGTGGTGCAGACCGCGACGGGCTTTGTGCTGCTGGGCTTCTTTACCGATCTGTTCGCCCCGTTTGTAGCACCTCTGGCGGATGCGGACCTGATGCTTCCCGCTATGTGGGGCGGCATTATTACGGGCATCGGTTACGGCATGGTGTTGCGCGCCGGCGCCAACACCGGCGGCTCGGACACGATTGGCCAAATCATCTCGCGTAATACCTCACTGCCCGTGGGCTCGACCGTCATGGCAATCGACGTTGCCGTGTGCGCGCTGTCGGCTCCGGTCTTTTCAATCGAAAACGCACTATATGCAGGCCTTTCGATGGTCATTAGCGGCTACGTGATCGATGCCGTGGTCGATGGTGGCAACAAACGCCGTATGGTACTCATCATCTCGGACAAGTTCCCTGATATCGCTGCCGATATCATGTATGGCCTGGGTCGTGGTTGTACCAAGTTTAAGGCGACTGGCATGTATTCGGGTGCCGAGAAGCCGGTGATTATGGTCATCGTTAGCCGTCGAGAGCTCAATACCCTCAAGACGATCGTGCGCGAGCGCGATCCTCGCGCCATTGTGACGGTCGCTGACGTTACGGAAGCCTTCGGCGAGGGATTCAAGGACATTAGCGCGTAGGGTCGATCGCGTTCCATCCAAAAGACGTTCACATTGATAAACCGTTTCATCAGCGGTTCTGCCTGCTAAATTGTTCAAATAATGATAAAAACTCTGGTAAAGCCATCAGTTTCCAGCATAATGAATGACGTACGTGCATTGCGGCTGTGTTGGGATTACCTTCGGTGCCGTGCGCATTTTGTCTAATGAGGATGAAAGGAAGGCACAATGAGCGACGAAGAGCTCAAAAAGGTTGCCAACGAGGTAAGGAAGGGCATCGTCACCGGCGTGCACGCTGCCAAGTCCGGCCATCCGGGCGGTTCGCTCGGCGCTGCCGACATCATGACCTATCTGTACTTTGAGGAAATGAACGTCGACCCTGCCGACCCCCGCAAGGCCGACCGCGACCGCTTCGTGCTTTCCAAGGGTCACTGCGCGCCTGGTCTGTACGCCGTGCTCGCCGAGCGCGGATTCTTCCCCAAGGAGGATCTCGAGACGCTGCGCCACATCGGCAGCCACCTGCAGGGCCATCCCAACATGAACGACACCCCGGGCGTCGACATGTCCACCGGCTCGCTCGG
>URYA01000232.1 GCA_900551975.1 uncultured Collinsella sp.
GGCTCACCGTGGAGAAGTAGCGGTCGGTATCGGTCTGCAGGTAGGCGTAGTCGTCGCGGGCCATGACGAAGCGGATCTTGTCGATGCCGATGAGGATCTTCTTGCCGCCCTTTTCCACGGGGATGCGCTCGGACTTGTGAGCCTGCAGGTGCAGGGCCACCTGCTCGCGCACGCGGGCGATGGCCTGGGCCAAGCGCTCGGTCTCCACCGGCTTGACCAAGTAGTCGATGGCGCTGACCTTGAAGGCGTCCAGCGCGTGCTCGGAATAAGCCGTCACGAACACCACCGCCGGAGGGAACTTCAGATGCTGCAGAGCCTCGGCCAGTTGAAGGCCAGTGGCCTCGGGCATGTTCACATCCATGAACATGACGTCGCAGGGATATTCTTTCAGCTTCTCGATGGCCTCGCGCACGCTGGCCGCAAAAGCGCTCGTCTGACCCACTGCCTCGTCGGCGCGACCGAATGCCATGAGCGCGGCCAAGTCCTGACCGCCATCGGCGATGCGGATCTTGGAGCTCAGTGCGCAGGCGATCTCAAAGCGCATGGCGACGTCCTCGTCTGCCCCGCGCGCACCGAACCGGTTGAATACAGCGCTCATGCGCGTGCGCGGCACACCTACTCGACTTGCCAGTTCAATGACGCGCGACGCGGATGTCGCCGACGACACCGCCGCATCGCCTACGACCAAGCAGCGGTCACTCGCCGCCACCGCAGCCGCCACGGCGTCGCCCCAAAAGACCGAAGTATCGACAAAGATCACATCGGATTCGCGACGCAGAATATCAAGAAGCAGCTCTACCGGATGCGCCATGAGCTCGGCCTGTTCGGGCGCGGCGACCGGACCCCAAAGCGTAACGCCCGGGGCCACGCGCATCGATGCCGCGACAACGTCCGGCTCGACGAGCGCGCCCGCAGCCGACGGCTCAATAAGTGCCGCCATATCGCGCGGGCCATCGGCACCCAACAGGTCGTAGAGATTTCCAAACATGAGGTCTAAGTCGAGCACAGCAGCTCGCAGACCCAACAGCGAGGCCGCGTGCGCCATGGTGGCGATAATCGTCGACTTGCCGCAGCCGCCCGATCCCGAAACAACGCAGATGACCGGCGCTCGACGCGACGGTGACGCGGCGTCCGCTGGCGGCACGGAAGCCGGTGACGCCGCGGGGACCGGAGACAACGTTCCCGTCTCCCCCATCGCTACACGCTGCGCCCAAGCCGGCATGACAGACTGATTGGTCTGCGAGATCTGTTCGCACTGCATCGGCAACGCCTCGTCGCACCCGGCAAAGCCCTCAACTTCGTCGAGCTCATCGGCCAGATTCACGCCGTGAACGTATCCCATATCTTCAGCCGGAACGTCATCGCCATACGGCACTGGCCCTCCAGCGTCATCGTATGCAAGGGGGTCCCGGGGGCGCCGACCATGCTCGGCTTCCGCTTTTCCATAATCATCAACACGCGGGCCTCTTGTAGCGCGAGGCGCCCCGGGTTCCCTATCAACAAAAGCATCGGGCTCAATCGTCATGCGCCGATCGGAATCAACCGCTCCCTCGCCCGCGCGCCCGTTGCCGCATATACTGTGCGCAGCGATGACCTCGGTCGCCCCCGCGCGAAACAGCCCTTCGATATCCGACGGGTCGAGTGTCTCGATCAACACGACGACGCGACTCACACGGCCCTCGGCCGTCAGGCGCGCAACGGTCTTCCGCACGTCTTCGGTATCGAACAGAGATGCCGCGATGATGGCGGCACCGCGGCGCGAGGGAAACGCCCGCGCCATGGATACCAGCCCGTCCAGGTCACCCACGCGAAGCACCTGCGCGCCCACATCGCGACCCTCGACTTCCTGCTGTAGCAGCCCGTAATCGCCGCACGCGCAGCACGCAAGCCAGATCGCCTTCATCACTCGTCGCCTCCGCTCTTTTTGCCGCGCGCCGTGGCGGGAATCGTCAAGCTGACCGTTCCCTTTCCCGAGGCTCCCAGCAGTTCCTTGACATCTTCGGGGTCTGCCGCCAGCGTCACCCATTCGATCTTGCCTTCACGCGTGGTGCCGGCATCTTCGCTGGTATCGATCACGTACGCTCCGCACAAACGATCGGTCACGCCATCTTTTTGCACGTACACGTCCACATAGCTGCCCACGCCCGTGGCGCCGCCGACCGAGTGCTCGGCATCGACCGCCACCGAAACGGCAACCTTGCCTTTAGGCACCTCGAGCTTGTGGCTCTCGGCCTTGGTGTAGACATTGCAAATCACGGCGTTTTTGGGAATGCGCGAGGTCGTCACGTCGCCACGCACCTGACGCAGCTCGGTCGCCGCATCACGCGGCAACAGGCTCGCCAGCCATTCCTGAGTTATGACATTAGTCTCGTCGAGGGTCTCGCCCGCATCGATATCGCGCGCCGCGACGCACACCTCAACGCGGTCGCC
>URYA01000233.1 GCA_900551975.1 uncultured Collinsella sp.
CGCCCTGGGCGATATCGGGCGACTGCTCGTGGATGAGGCTCATAACGCCGCAGGTGTCGCAGTCAAAACCGAATTTGGCACGGTTGTAGCCAATGCGGCGTATAACGCCACGGGCGATCTCCTGCACGTCGACGTAGGCCTGAGTGCGGATCTCGCCGGCGACGATGACGGTGCCGGTCGTCACGAGGGTCTCGCAGGCGCAGCGGACGTTCTCCACGTTGGCGGGCACGCCGTTGGGGGCGATGTAGCCCTGCTCCTGGAGCTCTATTTCTTTGGCAAGGATTGCGTCGAGGACGGCGTCGCTGATCTGGTCAGCGATCTTATCGGGATGACCTTCGGTCACCGACTCCGACGTAAAAACAAAGGACCCGTGTTGGGGCGGGATGGAACGAAGTTCTTCTGACATGATTGTCCTTTCAAAAACGTGTCCCGGCGACCGTTACCATTCCGCCGGGCTCTCTATGCAAGGGCACATCATAGCGCGTAAATCAAACATTCACACCCTTTCCGCACCTACTTATTGGGGACAGACTTAAATGACCAGCCTTAAATTAAGAAAGTCCCGGGTACTCATTGGGGACAGGCTTAAACGACCAACCTTACCTAAGTGCCGACAGGTTGCCCAAAGAATGGTCATTTAAGTCTGTCCCCAATGAGTATAAGTCTGTCCCCAATGAGTAGGTCGGTGCCCTTTGTGCGGAGGTTGCTTTGATGCTTTATACTGGTGCAGTTAGACATCCATCCTGCAATCGAGGAGATTTCCATGGCATCAGACGTTCGCGTCCGCTTTGCACCCTCACCGACGGGCAAGCTGCACATCGGCGGCGCCCGCACCGCTATCTATAACTGGGCTTTCGCCCGTGCTAACGGCGGCACGTTCATCCTGCGCATCGACGACACCGACCCCACCCGCTCCACCGACGAGAACACGCAGATCATCCTGCGCGCCATGCGTTGGCTGGGCCTGGACTGGGACGAGGGTCCCGAGGTGGGCGGCGACTTTGGCCCCTACGCCCAGACCGAGCGCTTGGACCTGTACAAGCAGGCCGCCCAGAAGCTTTGGGACGAGGGCAAGGCCTATCCCTGCTTCTGCACCAAGGAGCAGCTCGACGCCGACCGCAAGGCCGCGCAGGAGCGCAAGGACCCCTTCCAGGGCTATCAGCGCCGTTGCCGCGATCTTGATCCCGAGGAGGCCCGCCGCCGCATCGAGGCCGGCGAGTCCTACGTCCTGCGTATTAAGGTGCCCGAGGACCGCGGCGACGTCGTCATCCACGACGCCGTCCACGGCGAGGTGACCTTCGACGCCAAGGAGCTCGACGACTTTGTCATCTTCCGCTCCGATGGCACGCCCACGTACAACTTCGCGACCGTCGTCGACGACGCCATGATGAAGATTACCCATGTCATCCGCGGCGACGACCACCTGTCCAACACCCCGCGTCAGGTCATGGTCTACGAGGCCCTCGGCGCGCCCGTGCCTACGTTCGCCCACATCTCCATGATCTTGGGTGCCGACGGCAAGAAGCTCTCCAAGCGCCACGGCGCCACCTCGGTGGAGGAGTACCGCGACGCCGGTTACCTGTCCGACGCCTTCGTCAACTACCTGGCGCTGCTCGGCTGGTCGCTCGACGGCGAGACCACGATCATCCCGCGCGATGTCCTGGCCAGCAAGTTCTCGCTCGACCGCATCTCCAAGAACCCGGCGACCTTCGACCCCAAGAAGCTCGACTGGGTCAATGCCGAGTACATCAACGGCATGTCCGATGCTCAGTTTGCCGACGAGATCATGGTCCCCGAACTGCACGAGGCGGGTCTCATCGAGGGTAATGTCGAGTACGGCGAGGATTGGATCGACGCGCTCGCTGCCATCGTTAAACCGCGCACCAAGATGCCGGCCGACGCCGTGACCGTCGCCGCTCCCATCTTTGCTACGGCCGAGACGCTCGAGTATGACGAGAAGTCCGTCAACAAGGGCTTGGCCAAGGAGGGCATGGGTGCCATTCTGGACGCCGCCAAGGCCGCGCTCGAGGGTGTGGGCGAGTGGACGGCCGCCAACATCGACGCCGCGCTTGAGCCGCTGCCCGAGCAGATGGACCTTAAGAAGCGCGTGGTGTTCCAGGCCGTGCGCGTCGCCGTCTGCGGCAATATGGTGAGTCCTCCGCTGGGCGAGACCATGGCGCTCGTCGGCCGCGACGACTGCCTGGCGCGCATCGACCGCGCCCGCACAATGGCACTGTAATCGCTGCGCAAACGTTTGTATCCGAGCCCCGTTCACCCGAGCGGGGCTCTTATTTCTGTAGACGAATGGGATGGGAGGTGCTGGGGCCATGGCCGAGCAACTGTCGCTGTTTGGTTCGCCGGAACCGGAGGAGACTCCGGCCAAGCCTGAGTTCGCG
>URYA01000234.1 GCA_900551975.1 uncultured Collinsella sp.
GGCGGCCTCGGGGCTCAGCACCTCGGCATCCAGGTAGTTGAGGACTTCTTCGACGAGCATCTCAGTCTCGGGGCGCGGGATGAGCACGCCGGGGGCACACGCAACATCGATCATGCGAAACTGCGTGCTACCGGTGATGTACTGCAGCGGCTCGCCCTTCGCGCGACGGACGACCGCCGCGTGCATGGTCTCGAGCTGCGCCGCGTCGAGCGTCTCGTCCATGCGCATATACAAGTCGATACGCGCCAGGCCCGTTGCCGCGCACAGCAGCCACTCGGCAGAAAGACGGGGGTGTTCCTCGCCGCGCTCGGCCAGGTACTCCTTGGTCCACTCGAGACAACGCTTGATGGTCCAGATCTCGTTTGCCATGGGGTCCTCCCCTCTTAAGCGCCGGGCGGCGCGCGAATGTCGGAGCAGATTGTACGCGAGAGCACCGCTTGGCAAGGGACGATTGAGAGCGATTATCGAGAATCAGCCCAGAATTTTGCTTGGATTGCAATCGAAGCGTTCATTCGCCGACGTCTAAATCTGCATCCGTCAAGCTTTTGGCAAGGTTGCCCCTAACCTGACCAATATCTAACCAAGAACTTGCCAAATCACTTGACGCGCGACGCGTCAAAAATCGCCCCGCGACTTCTCGGACGCTTTTTCGAGCAATATTTTCGATAGCGGACTTATGCCGTCAATTGCCTTAAGCAGGTAAGCAGCTCAAATGCCATCACAGCCGACTGAATAAAATATCAAGGCAATATCACCAATGACTCCCTACGGATCATTTGACAACCAAGGAAACGCCGATGTTTTGGCAATGTCAGCGAGCGACGTCCAGAGCGAACAAGTTGGCATGAAAAAGGCAGAGCATAGACCTTCTGGTCATGCCTTGCCTTTTGAATGACAAATTGTCGCTCTGGGCGGCGCGCAGCGTCGAGCAGTTACGGCGTTTGGTAAAACGCCGTAACTTAAACGGCCTGTGCCAGCTTCTCGGCTCGCTCGGCGGCGGCGAGCGCCTCGATGACGGTGCCGAGCTGATCGCCCAGAAGGACGCCGTTGTAGGTGGAGTTGAAGCCGATACGGTGATCGGTCACGCGGTCCTGGGGCTGGTTGTAGGTACGAATCTTCTCGGAACGGTTGCCGTGGCCAATCTGGCTCTGGCGCTCAGCGCCGAGCTCGGCCTGCTGCTTCTCGAGTTCCATCTCGTACAGACGGGCACGCAGCATCTGCATGCAGACCTCGCGGTTCTGGATCTGGGAACGCTGCTCCTGCGACTGCACCACGGTGTTGGTGGGCAGGTGGGTGATGCGCACGGCGGAGTAGGTGGTGTTAACGCACTGACCGCCAGGGCCGGAGGCACAGTAGGTATCGATGCGCAGGTCGGACTGGTTGATCTGAACGTCGATCTCCTCGGCCTCGGGAAGCACGGCGACGGTTGCCGTGGAGGTCTGGATACGGCCCTGGGACTCGGTCTTGGGAACGCGCTGGACACGGTGTACGCCGGACTCGAACTTCATGACGGAGTAGACGCGGTCGCCCTCGACCTTGAACTCGATGGACTTAAAGCCGCCGGCCTCGCTGGGGCTGGAATCGAGCACGGTGGTCTTCCAGCCGCGCGACTCGCAGAAGCGCTGGTACATCTTGTACAGATCGCCGGCAAAGATGGCTGCCTCGTCGCCACCGGCGGCGGAGCGAATCTCGACGATGGTGTTCTTGTCGTCGTTGGGGTCGCTCGGGATGAGCATGTACTTGATGTCTTCCTCGAGCTGGGGAAGCTTCTCCTCGTTCTCGGAGATGTCCATCTGGAGCATCTCCTTCTCGTCCGCGTCGGTCGTGTCGCGGAGCATCTCCTTGGCGGCCTCGATGTCATCGAGCGCGCCGATGTACTCGCGCGAGGCGGCAATGAGGTCGGACTGGTGCGCGTACTCCTTGTTGAGACGCGTGAACTCCTTGATATCGGAGGCGACGGCCGGGTCAGAAAGCTTCTTCTCGAGCTCCTCGTAGGCCTTGATGATCTTTTCGAGCTTGTCGCGCATGGCGGGACTCCTTTATATGCGTGAAGGTGAAAATCGGCAGAGTTGATGGGGCGCGCGGCGCCACTGCGGGGGTAAGCCCGGCTAGAACATGTCGATCTTCAGATACATGCGCATCCCTTCGCGTATGAGGTACATAGTTGCGGTCTAACCCATACATGATAGCGTGCGCAGGCATACCTGCATATAACCCGCACGGAATGCGACAAAGGGTCAGTCTCTTTCCTTGAATACAACTTCATCCGAACGCCTCCCGCATTCATCCGCACATATACGGATAAATATTGGAATCCGATACCCTGAGGGCCGGATCGGCCGGCCCCGGGAGATCGGAGGACGCCATGTCCGGAAAGGGCGGGAAGGGCGCCGCG
>URYA01000235.1 GCA_900551975.1 uncultured Collinsella sp.
CCTTCCGCCCTGTCAACGAGGAGATTATCACCGACCACAAAATGCATTCGGAATATTATCGCGTCGACGAACGCGCGGCGGAAATCATCAACCGCGCAAAGGCGGAAGGGCGGCGGGTGATCGCCGTCGGCACTACCGCGGTGCGCTCGCTCGAGAGCGCGTTTGACACGGACGCGCCGGTGTCCGATCCGGCCGTGACGGCGCGCTATTTTGAAGGCCGCGAGGACGGGGCCGATACGCTTGGCCGCGGTGACATCGTGGTGCGCGAGAACGCCACGACGCAGCTTTACCTCATGCCCGGCTCGACCTATCACGTGGTCGATGCGCTGATCACGAACTTCCACGTGCCGCGCTCCACGCTCATGATGCTCGTGAGCGCGCTTGCCACCCGCGACCAGATCATGGATGCCTACGCCGCCGCCATCGAGGAGCGCTACCGCTTCTTCAGCTTTGGCGACGCGATGCTCATTTGTTAGTTACGCGGTTCTACGAACCGCGTAACTGCTCGACGCTGCAAACGCCCCTAGGCGGCAATCTGACGTTCAATCGTCGGGCATGACCAGAAGGTCAATGCCCTCCTCTTTCACGTCACCTTGCTCGCTTAGGGGCGTTTTCGCTGTCGTTGCCAAAACATAAGGCGGGTAGTCGTTGGGGACGTTCTTAAATGACTAGTCGTTGGGGACGTTCTTGTTCGACTAGTCGTTTAAGAACGTCCCCAATGACTACCTTGCATCAATCTAATAAGTTGCGGTGAGATAGTTCTTGAATTGGCCTTTTTTGAGGCTAAACAGGAACTATCTCACCGCAACTGCGTTGAGCGTTTTTTGGCAGCCGGTTTACTTGCTTGCGAACAGCCAGACTAGGATGATCACTAGGATTGCGGCGACGATGCAGACGATGGCGCCGGTGAATTTGATGCGTGAGTCGCGGGTACGCTCGCGCACCGCGTCCTCGGTGGCCTCGAGCTGGGCGACTTCTCGCTCGGTCTCGGCGTGTTCGGCTTTGTCGCGGGCCAAGGATCCTGCAAGCGACTCAGTGATCTCTGGGTGGTCGTGTACCTCGGTCGCCTGTTCGATGATCGACTGCGCATGTGCGGCATCTGCTTGGGCGTTGGCGATGCTCTGCTCTTGGTCGCGGCGTGCCTTGTCCTCGGCGGCGATCTTCTCGCGCAGTTCGCGCTGGCGCGTTGCAGCGGCGGTTTTTGCGGTCTGCAGCTCGTCGCGCGCGGCATCGGCCTCTGCCGTCACGGCCTGATGGGCTCGCTTAGCGTCGGCGATGGGGGCTTGCGCCTGTTCGACGGCCTGCTCGGCTGCGGCAAGCGAGTGCTCAAGGTCGGCGGTAATGCGCGGGACATCTTCTTCGGCTTTACGCAGGGCATCTGCCGTGTCGGAGATCTGCATCGAGAGCTCGCTGGTGCGCACCGTATAGTTGGCGGGATTTGCCGAGGGATTGCGTTGCAGCTCGGCGTACTCATGACGCAGCGTCTCGAGCTGGGTGCGCGTGGCGTCGACGGTTTGTTGTGCGGCCGCAATGCCGGCGTCTCGCTCGGCCTTCACCTTGTCGCGGATACGCTTGGAATCCTCAAGACGTCGAACGAGGCGGTTGCCAGTCTCACGTGAGCTCGCCTCGCGGGCCTCCACGGCGTCGAGCGCGGCCTTCAGGCGGAGCTCAGTCGCGTCATCCTCTGTCTTCATTTGTTCGAACTGACTCTTGAGCTCTGTCGCTTTGGCGGCGTGGGCATCACGGTCAATCTCGGCGGCCGCTGCAGTCTTTTGGGCCGTGGCAATCGCCTGACGCTGGTCGGCGACGATCTGGTCGTAGCGGCCTGCGATATCCTGGCGCGTCTCGAGCTCCTCGGCCTGATCGGCAATGCGCTGCTCAAGTTCGGCCAGGTGGGCGCGGGCATCGGCAAGTGCCTTTTTCGCGGCGTTCATCTCGCGCATGGCCGAGGCACCCTGGGCGATAAAGGTGCCCACGGCGTTCGCGGTGTTCGAGACAGCGGTCCCCAGATCGCGGTTCGCGGCAGGGGAGTGCGAGGCGGTCGGGCGAGCAGTGTCAGCAGCATCCGCATCGGCAGCCTGCGGCACGGAGATGTTGCCGGTGCCGCCCTCGACCACAGAAAAGCCTGCTGCGTGCGGGTCGACCGCATCGGCGCCAATCGTGGGGTGCTCGAGCTGCAGAAACGAGGGCATGGTGCTGCCCTGGTCGGCAACCGGAGTCTCGCCGGGTACAAAGGTCGAGGCCGCCTCGGCAGCCTCCTCTTCCTCGGCGTCAACGTCAGCGTCGGCCACGGCGTCTTTCATCGCTTTGACGGCATCCATCATGGAGTCCATGACG
>URYA01000236.1 GCA_900551975.1 uncultured Collinsella sp.
CCGCCGCTCGAGCTATCCGAGCTCGACGCCAGCTCGCGGATGGTCTCGTGGTACATATCGTTGAACGAATCGAGCGGGGACTCGTTGCCGTAGTGATGGTAATACCACCAGTAGCAGGGGTAATTATCGTAGAAGTCGTCGCTGTTGCGCAGGTCCGCAGGCACGGCCTCGGCCAGCTGTCGCAGCACTTCTTTCGAAACGCCCAAGGCAACGCCCATCACCAGAAGCTTGTTCCACAGAATCAGATCGCTGGGGACGGCCTCCTTCAGACGCGTAAAGTCCTCGAGCCAATGCTTGAGCGCCTTGCAGCGAGCCGCCACCTCGGCGCCCTCCGGCGTGAAGCGACGGAAGGTGCAGCTCAGAACAAAGCCCACGATCGTGACGGGAATCGAGATCATAGCGGCACCGACGTTGGCGTCCGCAAAGTCGGTGTAGAACAGAGAGCCCAAAATGCCACAGACAATGATGATGCCGAGAACCAAGCCGGCAACCAGGGCGACGGTGCCGTCCGAGGCGATAAGCTCGCGCGACTCCAGCTTGCCCTTGACTGTGCTCTGATAGTCCTCGAGCTTGTCGCCAACAGATACAGTACGCTCGCTAGCGTACTCCTCCAGCTCGCTAAACGTGCGTGAACGGACGCCGTCCTCATCGGGCTTAACGCCGGCGAAAAAGACCCTGAGCACGTCGCGGTCGATGCCGTCCTTCTTGGCAGCCTTCCAAGCCTCGTCGGTCACTGTGATGCGATACGTCTGCTCCTCTTTTTCGCGACGGAGCAGACCCTTCTTCTTGGTCTCGGTCGCCTCTTCCAGCCTGATCACACGGTCGTCGGTCAGCTTCATCAGCGTGGCGATATATGCCTGATCGGGCACGTCGTTCCAGCTCATGAGAGCTGCAAGCACCGCGGGATGGTCGGCCGAGGGCACATCGCGGAAGTACTCGTCCTGGAAGAGCGGCTTGGGCTTGGGCCTGCGCAGCTTGAGCATCACGATCACACCGGTATAGGCAACCGCCACGACAACACACACCACGGCAATCGCGCCGGCAACCGCACGCGCGTGTTCACGGCGGGCGTTAGCTTCGTCGGCCCATTCCTTCTCTTCGCTCAGGATCGTTGACATGCGCTCTTCGCCCGAAGCGGCAAGCTGCGGCACCCAGTCGCTAGGGAAGGCGATGCGTGCCTCGGCGAATTCGCCCTGGTGCACGCAGGGAATGGTATAGGTGACCATGGGTTCGTCCGCATCGAGCGATACATCGCCCGTCAGCGGGCCGTGGCCCCATGCGCGGAAGTTATCGCCCTTGACGGCCGCCGTCCCGGCAGCGGCATTTGCGAAGCGCACTTCCATCTCGACGTCATCGGAATCCGCAGACCAGCCGTCACCCACGAACTTCCAGTAGAGCTCGGCGGTATCGGCCCAGTTCATGACCGCACCGGTCATGGTGTAGCTCACGTAGTAGATTGCGCTGTCGCCGCTCTCGTGAGGGCTGAACACCTTAATCTTTACGCCGTCGTCGGACTGTTCCACCGTGTAAACGCCGTCGTCGCCTTTATTTGCGCTGTCGACCTTGTTAAACGCAGTGTCGTCTTCCTCGACGCTCAGCACATTGACGACCACCGAGCCGCCTTGCTGGTTAGAGCCTGTATTGATATCCCAATACACGCCGTTAATGTCATCGTCGAAATCGAACTGGCGTCCCTCGACAACGGTCAGCGAGCCATCGGCCTCAACCGTGGCACCGATATAGGTTTGGCTCATGGAGTAGCCGTCGGCGTGCGCGACGGCAGGCAGCAGCAACAACGCAAGCGCGACGAGTGCGCAGACGGAAGCGAACCGCGCAAACAGGCGGCGCTGCCGGCTGACTTTGGCGGCGAGGGTGTTCATAGGCACATCCTTTGTCTGTAAAACCAACAGTGCCATTGTCCCACGTTTGCGGGTACGCATGACGAACATCTAGGCGACCGGAGCGCCAAACGGGATGAAAGTCACGCCCGCGGCCGGCACTTGGGGACGTTCCTTATCCGCCGGCAATCTGGGACACTCCTTGGCATAGCCCGCTCCGGCAATAGATACCACTTCATAGCTCCGTCACAGGTGTAGCGGCTTTGTGTTGCCGCGACGCGCACTGATTGAGTCCGCGAGCAAGGGGCATAAAGCAGTTGAGCGAAAACGGTTTGCCCCTTTGCCGTTCGCTTGAGGATCATGTCCCCCTTTTCCGCGGAAACCCCGGCAGTTGCGAAGAGCTGCCGGGGTTTCTGTCGTTTGTGAGGCTAAGTCGGTACGCAGCGATCGAGACCTTGAGCCGCAAACCCACCGTGCGCAATGCG
>URYA01000237.1 GCA_900551975.1 uncultured Collinsella sp.
GGCCCGGCCATCACTCTGGCGGATGAAAACAGCCTGACTTTCCTCGGCCTCATCGCCATGATGGACCCGCCTCGTGAGGAATCCAAGGCGGCGGTGGCGGAGTGTATCCGCGCCGGCATCCGCCCCATCATGATCACCGGCGACCACAAGGATACCGCCGTGGCCATCGCCAAGCAGCTGGGCATCGTCGCCGATCGCAGCCAGGCTATCACCGGTGCCGACCTCGATCGCATGAGCGACGAGGAGCTCGACGCGCACATCGAGGACTACGGCGTGTACGCTCGCGTCCAGCCCGAGCACAAGACCCGCATCGTCGAGGCTTGGAAGTCACGTGACCAGATTGTTGCCATGACGGGCGACGGCGTCAACGATGCCCCGTCCATCAAGCGCGCCGACATCGGCGTGGGCATGGGCATTACCGGCACCGACGTCACCAAGAACGTCGCCGACATGGTGCTTGCCGACGATAACTTCGCCACCATCATCGGTGCCTGCGAAGAGGGCCGTCGCATCTACGACAACATCCGCAAGGTCATCCAGTTCTTGCTTTCGGCCAACCTTGCCGAGGTCTTCTCGGTGTTCATCTCCACGCTCATCGGCTTTACCATCTTCCAGCCGGTGCAGCTGCTGTGGGTGAACCTGGTCACCGACTGCTTCCCCGCGCTCGCGCTGGGCATGGAGGATGCCGAGGGCGACATCATGAAGCGCAAGCCGCGCAACGCCAAGGACGGCGTCTTTGCCGGTCACATGGGCCTGGACTGCGTGGTCCAGGGCCTGATCATCACCGTGCTGGTGCTGGCGAGCTTCTTTGTGGGCGTGTACTTTGACATGGGCTACATCCACATCGCCGATATGATCGCCGGCAATGCCGACGAGGAAGGCGTGATGATGGCGTTCATCACGCTCAACATGGTCGAGATTTTCCACTGCTTCAATATGCGCAGCCGTCGTGCGTCGCTGTTTAGCATGAAGAAGCAGAACAAGTGGCTTTGGGCTTCGGCTGCGCTGGCACTGGTACTGACGGTGATCGTAACCGTGCAGCCGACGCTTGCCGAGATGTTCTTTGGCCCCGTGACGCTTGAGTTTAAGGGCGTTGTCGCCGCCCTGGGCCTTGCCTTCCTGATCATTCCGCTGATGGAGATCTACAAGGCGATCATGCGCGCGGTCGAAAAAGAGTAACGTTCCTGTCCGGGCCTGACCGCCTGCGGGGTTTCCACGGGCACGTCCTCGCCGCTTTGCGGCTGCGGGATGTGCCCTTAGGAAACCCCTCCCGGCGGGCGGGCCCTGCGGTATCCTTGTTGGCTTTTCTCCCGCGCGGATGATAAAGGGCTGGGGGAAAGTTTGTGAGCTGGTCGGGCTTTGCCCGGCCAGCTCTTTTTGATTTAAAATACCTGCTCAGTTGTGATTTTGGGTGCTGGGAGGCGCTTGTGGGCAAGGCTAAGGCGAAGGCGAAGAAAAAGACGACGGGGGCGCGGGCTAAGCGCGATCGTCGTCGGAAGCTTGCGACCGAAGCCCCTGCATCTGCTGAGGAGTTGCTGGCGAGTGTACCGGGGCTTGACGCGTTGCAGGATGTTCCGGCGTTCGATGACCTGCCGGTCGATGCGGCTCAGCAGGCTGCATTTGACGACTTTTGCGCGCAGGCCGAGGAGCCCGAGCAGATGCAGCTCGGTGCCGTGGTGCGCCTGGACCGCGGGTTTCCGCTGGTGGCAACTGCTGATGACACGTTTCGTGCCGAGCATGCCGTAGGGTTTGCCAAGTCGCGTGGCGAGGACGAGGTCTTGCTGCCCGCCGTGGGCGACCGCGTGGCGGTTCGCCGTGCTCCCGGGCACGACATGGGCGTGATCGAGTGCGTACTGCCGCGCCGTACGAGCTTTGAGCGTTGGCGTGGCCGTGCCCGCGGTGAGCGCCAGGTGCTCTGCTCCAACGTTGACAGCGTGCTGATCGTGCAGGCGCTCGGCGCCGGCGAGGTGCTGCTCGATCGCGTGGCGCGCTCACTGGTGTTGGCGCTCGATTGCGATGCCGAGCCGGTGGTGGTGCTCACCAAGGCCGACCGCTGCGAGGCCGATGAGCTCGAGCGCGATCTGGACCGCGTGCGCCGTCTGGTGGGTCCGGACGTGCGCGTGATCGTGACGTCCTCTGCCGAGGGGCGCGGCCTGGACGAGGTTCGTTCCTGCGTGCCTGCCGGGAGCTGCGCCATGATTCTGGGCGAGTCGGGTGCCGGCAAGTCGACGCTGCTCAAGTCCCTCAACCGCATGAACGACCTCGTGGAGGGCTGCCGCATCGAGGGCACCGTCACGCTGGACGG
>URYA01000238.1 GCA_900551975.1 uncultured Collinsella sp.
CTACTACAAGCGCCGTGAGGGCGTGGGCGACTGCACCGTCACCATTCCGCCTCCCAACGTGACCGGCAAGCTCCACATGGGCCACGCCACCGACGACTCCATCCAGGACGCCATCATCCGTATGGCCCGCATGCGCGGCAAGTCCACGCGTTGGGTGCTCGGCACCGACCACGCCGGTATCGCCACGCAGACCAAGGTCGACAAGAAGCTCAAGAGCGAGGGCATCAGCCGCCTGGAGATCGGTCGCGACAAGTTTGTTGACGCCTGCTGGGATTGGACCCACGAGTACGGTGGCATCATCGTCGAGCAGATCAAGCGTATGGGCTGCTCCGTCGACTTTGATAACGAGCGCTTCACCATGGACGAGGACTACGCCCAGGCCGTGCGCAAGGTCTTCTGCGACTGGTACCACGACGGCCTGATCTACCGCGGCAAGCGCATCGTCAACTGGTGCCCCAACTGCACCACCGCCATCTCGGACGACGAGGCCGAGTACAAGGACGAGGCGGGGCATCTGTGGTATCTGCGCTACCCGCTCACCGAGCCGGTGTGTGGCCTGGAGTACCTGGTCGTCGCCACCACGCGCCCCGAGACCATGCTCGGCGACACGGGCGTCGCCGTTTCCCCGAAGGACCCCGAGAAGGCCGCCTTCGTGGGCAAGACCGTCAAGCTCCCCATCGTCGACCGCGAGATCCCCATCTTTGAGGATTGGCATGTCGACGCCAACTTTGGCTCTGGCTTTGTTAAGGTCACGCCTGCTCACGACCCCAACGACTACGCCATGGGTCAGGCCCACGACCTGCCGCAGATCAATATCTTCGATGAGCACGCGGTGGTTGTCGAGGGTTACGGCGAGTTTACCGGCATGACCCGTGAAGAGTGCCGCGAGGCCGTCATCAAGTGGTTCGAGGAGCACGACCTGCTCGATCACGTCGAGAACCTCGATCACTCCGTCATGCACTGCTACCGCTGCGACGCCGCGCTGGAGCCGTGGCTTTCCGAGCAGTGGTTTGTGGCCGTCGACAAGCTCAAGGGGCCGGCGCTCGACGCCGTCAAC
The DNA here is from genome assembly GCA_900551975.1 of uncultured Collinsella sp. Taxonomy (GTDB): domain Bacteria; phylum Actinomycetota; class Coriobacteriia; order Coriobacteriales; family Coriobacteriaceae; genus Collinsella. The sequence goes on from URYA01000238.1 coordinate 1,058, forward strand.
TCCGGCAAGGTCACCTTCCACCCCGCGCGCTGGACGCAGACCTATACCACCTGGATGGAAAACCTCAAGGACTGGTGCATCAGCCGCCAGCTTTGGTGGGGCCACCGTATTCCCGTGTTCTACTGCGAGGACTGCGGCTGGGAGGACGCCCTTACCGAGGACACCGACGTGTGCCCCAAGTGCGGCGGCCATCACGTGCATCAGGACGAGAATGTGCTGGACACCTGGTTCAGCTCGCAGCTGTGGACCTTCGCCACGCAGGGCTGGCCGCAAAAGCCGGAGCTGCTCGAGGGACATCACCCCACGACGGCGCTGGTTACCGCGCGCGACATCATCGCGCTGTGGGTCGCCCGCATGGTCATGAGCTCGCTGTACTTCCTGGACGAGGTGCCGTTTAAGGACGTCGTCATCTACCCGACGATCCTTGCCAAGGACGGCAGCCGCATGTCCAAGTCCAAGGGCAACGGCGTTGACCCCATGGACCTCATTGGCATGTACGGTGCCGACGCCATGCGCTACAACCTGCTTACGCTGTGCACCAACAACCAGGACGTCAAGTTCGACGCGAACATCGACAAGAAGACCAAGAAGCTCATCGACAGCCCGCGCACCGAGCAGGCCAAGAGCTTTGTGACCAAGATCTGGAACGCAAGCCGCTTCCTGCTTATGAACATGGAAGGCTACACGCCCGGCGAGCCCGTCGTGGAGACGCCGGCCGACGCCTGGATGTTCAGCCGTCTGGCAAAGGCCGTGAAGATGGTCACCGAGGGCATCGAGAACTACACCTTTGGCGACATGGCCCGCGGCGTGCAGCAGTTCTTCTGGAACGAGGTCTGCGACTGGTACGTCGAGGTCACTAAGGCCCGCCTGAAGGGCGAGGGCCGTCTGCAGGCTCAGCGCAACCTGATCTTTGTGCTCGACACCTCCATTCGTCTGATGCACCCGCTCATGCCGTTTGTTACCGAGGAGATTTGGGACAACATGCCGGCGAGCGTGCTCGATCTGGACGCCGAGGGCAACGTGGACCGCGCCGAGGCGCTCATGATCGCCAAGTGGCCGGAGCCCGCCGACTACGTCAAGTACGTCGACGAGCCCGCCGAGCGCGCGTTTGAGCTGTGCCGCGCCGTCGTTTCCGCCGCTCGCGCCACGCGTTCGCGTTATCGCTTGAGCCCCAAGGCTGAGCTCGACGTGGTCGTGCGCGCTGGTGCCGAGGACATTGAGAAGCTCG
>URYA01000239.1 GCA_900551975.1 uncultured Collinsella sp.
TCCCCTTCGTCGGCTCCACGCTCACGCCCCTAACGGGCGGATCGGCCGGTCGCGAGGGAGCCGCGGTGCAGATTGGCGGCACCATCGCCAGCAACATCTCGAGCCTCGCCCACCTCAAAAAGCATGACCACCACGACCTCATGCTCGCCGGCATCGCGTCGGCCTTTGGCGCCGTATTCGGTTCGCCCCTTGCCGGAGCATTCTTTGGCATGGAGATGTGCTTTATCGGCAAGATCGACTACACCGCGGGCATCTACTGCCTGGTCGCCTCGTTTACCGGCTACTTTACATCACTCGCCCTGGGTACCGAGTACGAAGCGAATGTCATCGCCAGCGTTCCCAACATGACACCACGGACGGTCGTCATCGTTGTTATCAGCGCCATTATCTTCGGTCTGACGGCACGCCTCTTTGCGTGGTCGGTTCGAACCGTCAAGAGCCTGTACGGTCGCTTTATCAGCAATTACCTCGTTCGCGCGCTCGTGGGTGCGCTCGTGGTGCTCGCAGCCTACACGATGCTCGACGCCTGGAAGTATGCCGGCCTTGCCACCTGGCTCTCAGGCGCCGGGTTCGCCGGCAACACCACCCTGGCGGACGCAGCCATCAAGTTGGTCGTCACAGCGCTGACCCTGGGCGCCGGCTTCCAAGGCGGCGAGGTCACGCCCCTGTTTGGCATCGGTGCGGCGCTCGGCGGCTGGATCGGTTGCCTCGTCGGAATCGACCCCAGCTTTCTGGCGGCTCTCGGCATGCTCGGCGTGTTCTGCGCCGGCCTCAACGTGCCCATCACCACCTGCATGATGGCCATCGACCTGTTCCACGGCACGGCCGCCGGGTTCTTTGTCATCGTGGCCTTTATCAGCTACCTAACCGGCGGGCACCGCGGCGTGTACCCCGCCCAGCGCATCATCTCACCCAAGCGCCGTTCGCTTATTGTGGATGAGGGCGGTACAGTAGCGGATGCTATCGAGCGCCACAACGACCTGATAGAGTAGATGTAAAAATCGCCGTGCAGCCACAATCGGGGGCAATTCGACCTGAGCGCGACCGCACCGTCACGTCATACGCCGGGAGTCACCCCATGCACGCAACTGATTTTGGTCGCACGCTCATCATCGCCAACCCAGCCGCCCAGTCGGGCGCCGCGCACGAAGTTGCCGAGCGCCTGCAACGCTTTTTGGATATGACCGCGCGCGCATCCCAGTTTGACCTTGTGCTAACCGAGCGCATGGGACACGCCAAGGAACTGGCCGCCCAGGCAACGGGCTATCGCACCGTTATCGCACTCGGCGGCGATGGCGTGATCCACGAGGTCGTCAACGGGCTTATGACGCAGGATGAGGCGGTCCGGCCCGCCCTTGCCGTCCTGCCCGTGGGCTCCGGCAACGATTTTGCCCAAACGCTCGGTATCGATGATTTCTCCGGCAAGGATTTTGGCGCGCTGCTCACCTGTGAGCTGCAGCGTCAGGATATCGGGCGGATTCGCTCATGGAACCCCGCAAGCGGTAGCGGCGAGGCTTCCGTTGAGTACTACGACCAGACGCTTTCGGTCGGCATCGATGCCGCCATCGGCCTTGGCACCACCGAGCTGCGCAAAAAGACGGGCTTGACGGGCGCGCCGCTCTACACTCTCTCGGGACTTGAGCAGTTTGGCCTACGCTATCGCAACTACCCCATGTCAGTCAGCTTTGACGGGGCGCCCGCCGAACGCGTGAGGGCGATCATCATGGCGATTCAGCTGGGTCCTACGTATGGCTCGGGCTATCGCATCTGCCCCGATGCCGACCCCTGTGACGGCACACTCGACGTCTGCTACGCCTGCGGCCCCGTCCCTCGCGCGGTTGCCCTGCCCATGTTCCTTTCGGCCAAAGACGGCCACCACACCAAGCTGCCACCGGTTCGCATGCGCCGTTGCCGCCATGCCGAGCTTACCTTTGAGGAGCCCGACTACCCCATTCAGGCCGACGGCGAGCCCGTTGTCGCCTCGCGCATCGAGGTCGACATCCTCGCCGGCGCCCTCAACGTCTGGCGCCCCACCCACTAGCCACCCCTAAGTTGCGGTGAAATAGGGACTGTTTATGCAGCAAAAGCCGCAAAACAGTCCCTATTTCACCGCAACGTATTGAGGAGATCATTCCTCCCCGTCCGGCTTGCGACGGTTAGCCTTTTTAATCGCGTTGAAGTGCTTGTCGTTGAGCCTACGCTGGCGCGATCGTTGTGGCACTTTGGTCTTGACACGACGGCGCGGCGGACGCCCGCGACGCTCGAGCTCTGCCC
>URYA01000240.1 GCA_900551975.1 uncultured Collinsella sp.
TCCCCTCGCCGATGACGGCACCGATGTTGATGATGGCGCCCATCATGATGACGGCGCGATCGCCGATCTCGACGCGGTCACGGATGATCGCGCCCGGCTCGATGCGGGCGTTGATGCCCTTAAGGTCGAGCATGGGCACGGCAGAGTTGCGGCAGTCATTCTCGACATCGTAGTAGTCGATGGAGTCGGCATTGGCATCGAGGATGGCCTTGAGCTCATCCCAGTCGCCAAAGACGGTCTTGCCGCGACGGCCGCCGTAGACATGTGCGTCGCCCCAGGCAACCTTCATGCCGGGCTTTTCGCGCACGTATAGCTTGACAGGTGTCTTTTTGGGCGCGGTGGCGATGTAGTTGATAATCTCCTGGGCATTCATCTCGGCTGCGTCGCTCATTTGCTATCTCTCCTTTGGGTGGATTCGGTTGATACCTGGTTAGGCAAACATGACCTGGTCGAACGTATAGAAGCCGGGTTCGCGGGTGACGAGCTTCTGGGCGGCGGCCAGGGCGCCGTTGACGAAGATCTGACGGCTCGTGGCGCGGTGGGTGAGCGTGACTTCCTCGTCCTGGCCAAAGAAACTCACCTCGTGCACGCCGGCGACGGTGCCCCCGCGCAGCGAGTGCATGCCGATCTCCTTGGGGTCACGCGCGCCGCACATGCCCTCGCGGCCATAGACGGGGTGGTAGCCTGCCTCGGGCTCGGCCTCGACGACGGCATCGAGCAGTAGCTTGGCAGTGCCGCTGGGGGCGTCGACCTTTTGATTGTGGTGAGTCTCGACAATCTCGCAGTCAAAGCCGGGCAGCTCACGCGTGGCCTGGGCCACTAGATGACGCAGGGCTGCGATGCCGATGGAGTAATTGCCCGAGTGCATAACGCGGGTGTTCTGGCCCAGCTCACGCAGGCGGTCCATCTGCTCAGGTGAATAGCCCGTGGTGCCGGAAACGAGTGCGGCGCCCGTGCGCTCGACATAGGCGACGACGGCATCGAAGGTCACGACGTTCGAGAAGTCGATGATAACGTCGGCCGCCGGGGCGCTCTCGAGCTCGGACAGATCAAAACCGATCTGGGCGACGATATCAAAAACGGGCTGCCCGCCGGCGTCGACAATGCCTTCGGCGGTAGTGCGGATGAGCGAGCCCATGCGGCCCGTTCCCATAATGACGGTCTTAATCAAGCAGACCAGCTCCCTTCAGAGCATCGGTAAGTGCAGCGCGCGTGTCGTCTGCCATGGGGCACAGCGGCATGCGGTAGTTTGCCTCGATCATACCCATCTGGGCGAGCGCTTCCTTGACGGGGATGGGGTTGACCTCGCTAAAGAGGGCGTTGATGAGCGGCTGACCGGCAATCTGGATATCGCGGGCGCGCTCCACGTCACCGTCCAGATAGGCGCGGCACATGTCGTGCACGAGCTGCGGCTGAACATCGGCCCACACGCTGATGGTGCCCGAGGCGCCCAGGCTCATGAGCGGTACGGTAAGCGCGTCCTCGCCCGAGTACATGCGGAAGTCGTCTGACAGCAGGTGGGCGATCTTGGCCGCGTAGGCGACGTTGCCCGAGGCTTCCTTAATACCCATGATGTTGGGATGTGCGGCCAGGCGCTCCACATTGCGCTCGCTGATACCGCAGCCGCAGCGGCCGGGGATGTTGTACAGGATGCAGGGGATGTCCACGGCGTCGGCCACGGTCTTAAAGTGCTGGTAGATGCCCTCTTCGTTAGACTTGTTGTAGTAGGGGGTAATGAGCAGCAGACCGTCGGCGCCCAGGCCCTGATAGGTGAGCGACTTGGTGAGCATGGTCTGCGTGGAGTTGGAGCCCGAGCCGGCGATGACGGGGACGCGTCCTGCAACATGCTTGACCACGGCGGCGACGACGGAGTTGTCCTCGTCATCGGTCATCGTGGCGCTCTCGCCGGTGGTGCCCAGGGTGAGGATGGCGTCGGTGCCGTTTTGCAGGTGGAAATCGATAAGGCGCTCGAGTGCGTCAAAGTCGACACTGCCATCCTTTTTAAACGGCGTGACGAGGGCGACGATTGAGCCCTCGAGATTGCGGATGTCCATGTTCTTCTCCTTCGCGTCCGCGATCTGGATGCGTTTGTTCCATTGGGCGGCGACTGCCAGGCGCTCGTCTTGGGCGCGACGGCGGGCGCTTTCAGCGCGCGACTTGGCCAGCAGCTCTCGGCCGCTCGGTAGCACGTCGAGCGTGGCAAAGTAATCGCCCGGGCGCTCGGCGCGGCGGATAAGGTCGGCCGAGCCGTCGGGGCGCAG
>URYA01000241.1 GCA_900551975.1 uncultured Collinsella sp.
GTCAAACAGGCGTGCCTCGACGCTCGCCAGCGCCTCGCCCTCGCGCACCGTCGACGAATCCGCACGCTCGCCCAAAATAAGCTTAAGGGCCGAGAGCAGCGCGGTCTTGCCGGCGCCGGTCTCGCCTGTCAGGACAGTCAGGCCGGCACTCGGCACCAGCGTCGCCTCACGAATGAGTGCAATGTTAGAAACCTGCAGCTCATCGATCATGTCGTACTCCATAAAACACTCGGCTCACCGAGTTATAGAAGCTCTCGGGGCCATAATCCAGCAGCAGCACATCGCCGGGACCGCGACGCACAGCCACGCTCTCGACCGTACCATCACAAGTAATAAACTGTCCGTCGATGGCGATTGCCGGAACGCTCGGGCGATCCTCGGACATAAAGATCTCGACGACATCACTCGGCGAAGTCAAGAAGGCACGGGCCTGAATGGTGTGCGGCGCAATGGGTACGCAGACCATGCCCGTATAGTCGGGGCTCACGATGGGGCCACCGGCACTGAGTGCGTAACCCGTAGAACCAGTCGCCGTGGACACGACCACGCCGTCGCCACGCAGTCGATCGATATGGTGGCCCGACACCGTGATGTCGAACTCGACCATATCGGACAGGGGCCCGCGCGTAAGCGCCATGTCGTTAAGGGCGAAGGTGCGCACGACATCCTTCGTTCCGTCTTCGCGCACGGACACGATATCCGCGGCGATGGTGGCGCGACGGCTCACGTGCAGCTCACCGGACAGGGCGTCGCTCACGACCTGCAGGATGTCGCGCTCCTCGGGGCTCGCAGCAGTTAGAAAGCCCAGGTGACCATAGGAAAGACCGAGGATAGGAATCTCGCGATGGTTGAGGATGCGGGCAGCGCGCAGCAGCGTGCCGTCGCCGCCGAGCGTAATGACCAGATCGGAGCCGTCAATATCAGGCGTGCTTTGAATCTTCGATCGCTGGTCGGCAGCCCATGCGACCTCATAGCCCTGGCGAGTCAGCCAAAGCTCGAGCATCAGGCCGCTCTCGACAGCCTCTTGCTTGTAGTAATTGGGAACCAGAAAGACCTTCATAGCGTTGCAGCTTTCTCGCTCAAAACCGATACCTGGGATTGCAGCTCGTCTTGCGTGCGGTCGCCGGGGTCAAATCTCGTGCCGTACAGGAAAAACTCAACGTTGCCCTTGGCACCATGAATGGGCGACACGCACACATCGACCGGGAACAGGCCCTTGGCAGCAAAGAGTTCAACCGCCGCCACGAGTGTATCGCATCGCACGGCGGGATCGGTCACAATGCCGCCCTCGCCCACCAACGCCGCCGGAGCCTCAAACTGCGGCTTTACGAGTGTGCAGAATGCACCCATAGGCGCCAGGCATGCCAGCACCGCATCGATAATGTTCGCGATGCTGGTAAACGAGACATCACACACAGCCAGGTCGATGGCGCCGGCATAGCCAAGCTCAGGCAGCTGCGTCACGTTTGTGCGCTCATGCAGCGTCACGCGATCGTCCTGACGCAACGACCAATCGAACTGGGCGCGACCTACGTCCACCGAGACAACTGTCGCAGCTCCACGCTTAAGCAGGCAATCGGTAAAGCCGCCGGTAGAGCAGCCCACATCCAGACAGGCAAGGCCCGTCGGATTGATGCAAAAAGCATCAAGCGCACCTTCGAGCTTAAGACCGCCGCGGCCAACATAGGGAATGCGCCCCTTCACGTGCAGCGGCAGGCCTGGGATCACCTTAAGGCCCGGCGAAGTCAAGCGCTCGCCGCCACTCGAGACCAAGCCGGCCATAAGAGTGCGAAGGGCATCCGCGCGATCGGCGCAGATGCCCTGTGAAATCAGTTCGTCATCAAGACGCACGCGTTTCATGAATGCCATCAACCATTCGTATCCGGAAATGCGGCCTAGCTATCCTGGGATTCGTTTGCCGCATCCTCATCGTATTCCTGCTCGAGCTTGTCGGCCTCACGCGGCGTCAACTCAAACTTGTCGACCATATCGACCGCGCGGGAGCCCAGCTCAATCGCCTCGTCAAACAAATCGAGCGAACGCTCCAAGGAGGTATCCTTGGAGCGAACGGTAGCGATAATCTGGTCCAAGCGGTCCGAGATCTCGTCGAAGTTACGGACAGAACCCTCTGGCATGACTACTCCTCGACGGAGTCGATGTCAGCCCCGGCGGCATCCGCATCCTCGGC
>URYA01000242.1 GCA_900551975.1 uncultured Collinsella sp.
GCCCAGACGCGCCGCCGCGGACGAAGCGGACAAGCGGCGATGCGCTTTGGCCTACCTACTCCCCCGCCACGCTCGCGCGCAGCTTGGCGGCGATGGGCTCGGATGCCAGCAGGAACACGAGCATGACCACGGAGCACGCCAGGCACACGATCCAGGTGCTCGCAAAGGAGCCCGTGGCATCGAACAGCACGCCCGAGACGATGGCGCCCACGGTGCCGCCGACCATCTCGAGCGAGTTAATGGTGCCCGTGACCTTGCCGAGGTCGGCCATGCCAAACTGCTTGGACGCGGCAATAGTAGGCGTGATGGTGCCCATGCACGTTCCGACACCAAAGCTCACGGCAGCCACGATGGGGCCGAGGTCGGTTGCGGGGAAGCACAGGGCGACGCAGGCGACGATGCACGCAACGGACCCCAACACATTGCCAAAACGCAGGCCAAATCGATCATAGATGGCGCCAAGGGAGATCTTAGCGATAACGACGGTAACCATGTAGGCCGAAAGCACGGTGCCTGCCCACATGGGGTCGTGGCCGCCCGTGACGATCTTGGCTCCTTTGACGGTGACGCTCGTCATATTCGTAACCTGGTTGGGCAGGATGGCGCCATTGACAAGGCCCATAAAGAGGAATGCCACGACGAGCAGCCAAAATGCAGGGCTCTTCTTAATGCGCGACCAGCCGACGCTGACCTCGGGGGCCGTATGCTCGTCCTTATCGCCCGCGGTGAAAACAGACGGATCGCCCGGGTTCTCGCCGAGCGGCTTCAGGCCAATCTCGGAGGGTTTGGTGCGGAAGGAATACGCCGTGATGGGCAGCGCCGCCACAATGCAGACGGCGGCAAGCACCAAGAAGGCGGAACGCCAACCGACGCCCACGATCAGAGAGCTTACGATCGGCGAGAGAATGGCACCGCCAAAGCCCGAGCCCGAAAGCGCAATGGAGATAGCAAGACCGCGCTTGGCTGTAAACCAGTTGGCAGTGACGAGGCTAATGAGCAGGCGGGTCGAGGCTACGGCGAAGCAGCCCGAGACGGCAAAGAGCACGTAGACCTGCCAAAGCTCGCCCACAAAGCTCATGCCGACAAGCACGGCAGAGGTGGCGATAACGGTGAGGGAGCCCAGAACGCGGCCGCTTACCTTATCGGCAACATGGCCGATGACAAGCGATCCGATAACGCTCACCACGGTGGAGATGGCGTTGGAGATGTTGTACTGCGCAAGCGTAATCCCGAGGTCGCTTACGATGAGCGGCTGAAACAGGCTCATGCAGTTGACGAAAATCGTGTAACACGTGGCCATGATCACAAAGCCGGAGGCCACCACGAGCCAGCCGGGGAAGAACTTGCGTTGCTGGGACATACTGCTCCTTATTTAACAAACGAATAGCCGGCGCCGGGCGCCGGTAGTGCCCAAGATTGCCTTGAAAGACAAGGGCATAGGCCTTACGGCCATGCCCGCAGGCTTGAAAGGCAAGGTTGGGTGCTACCGGTGGTCGGCGATATAGCCCAAAGCGACGGCGGTATAGGCCGCGGCACCAAGCGGCAGCTCGGCATCGTCAAAGCGCGCCTTGGGATGGTGCTGGGCAAAATGCTCATCCGTATCGGTTACAGCGGCGCCCACGGTAAAGTACGCGCTCGGGATCTCGCTCGAGATAAGCGCAAAGTCCTCGCTCGCCATGGCGTGGAACAACGGCAGGAAAGCTGCCTTGGGCAATGTCGCACCCACATAGCCCAGCGATGCCTGGGTCATATCGTCATCGAGTACGAGTGGCGGAACATCCGAGAGCGTCTCGATGGTCGCCGGCGTACGATATGTTGCGGCAACGCCGTTAACGACCTCCGCGATGCGGCTCTTGAGGTGAGCCATGAGCTCAACATCAAAGCCGCGCAGCGTTCCCTCGAGCACGCAGGTGTCGGGGATGACGTTGGCCGCCAAGCCGCCGGCAAACTTGCCAACGGTAAGCGCGACTTCCTTGGCCGCCGGCACCTCGCGGGCGATAAGCTCCTGGAGCGCCAGGTGCACATGGACGCCGGCCGTGATGGGGTCGATGCAGATCTCGGGGCTCGAGCCATGGCCGCCCTTGCCCTGGAGCGTGATGCGGAAACCGTACACGCCCGAAAGCGCCGGACTGCCGTAGAGCACCAGGCCAAGCGGCGACTGGCTGTTGACATGCATAG
>URYA01000243.1 GCA_900551975.1 uncultured Collinsella sp.
CACCGGCAGCCACCACGACAGCGTCAAAGCCATTGAGCTTGGCCGCCACCGCAGGGTTCGTAACGTCAGCACCCAGCTCAAACACAATGCCCAGCTCGCGCATGAGTGCCACGCGACGCTCGACCACAGACTTCTCGAGCTTCATGTTGGGAATGCCGTACATGAGCAGGCCGCCCGGGCGGTCGTCACGCTCAAATACCGTCACACGGGCACCGCGACGTGCAAGCTCCCATGCAGCCACCAGGCCAGCCGGGCCAGAGCCAATCACAGCGACCGTGGGTGCATCCTCCCCTGCCGGCTCAAAGCGGCGCGGACCGCCATTTGCCCACTCATGGTCGCTGATCGCACGCTCGTTGTCATGGATCGTCGTGGGTTGGCCATCGACCGAACCCAGGTTGCACGCGGCCTCGCACAACGCCGGGCACACGCGACTCGTAAACTCGGGCATGGGCGAGGTGAGCGACAGGCGCTCGGCAGCCTCGTCCCAGCGGCCACGGTACACCAGCTCGTTCCACTCGGGAATCAGGTTGTGCAGCGGGCAGCCGCTCGGGCGTGCCTTGCCAAAGCTCGCGCCCATCTGGCAAAACGCCACGCCGCACATCATGCAGCGACTCGCCTGGGCGCGACGTGCGTCATCATCGAGCTCCACGTACAGCGAATCGAAATCGCGGCTGCGCTCCTCCACGGGACGCAGCTCGTGGGTCACGCGATCGATATCAAGAAAAGCACCGGGCTTACCCATGGCACTTACGCCTCCTTCTTGGTCGAAGCAACAGAGCTGGCGGTGGCGGGCGCAGCGCCAGCGACACCACCCACCACATCAAAGCGAGCGACATCGGCGGCGTCGGCGCGACCGGTCACAATGTCAAACGCCAGCTCCTCGGCCTGCGCATGCGTCTTGCCGACGGCCTCGGCGGCGGCGACAATCGCCAGCACGCGCTCGTACTCGGTTGGAATGACCTTCACAAAGTGCTTGCTCATCGTCTCAAAGCTGTAGAGCAGCTTAATGCCGCGCGGGCTCTGCGTCGCGTCCACGTGCTCCTGGATGAGCGCACGAATCTGCGCCAGCTCGCCGGCCGTCGGGGCCTTGAGCTCAACGCTCTCGTGGTTCACGCGGGCATCGAGCGTGCCGTACTGATCGAAGACATAAGCCACGCCACCCGTCATACCTGCGGCGAAGTTCTGCCCGACCTCGCCCAGGATGAGCGCCAGACCACCCGTCATGTACTCGCAGCCATGGTTGCCGCAGCCCTCGACAACCACCGTGGCACCGGAGTTGCGTACACCAAAGCGCTGGCCTGCCAGGCCGTTAATGAAGCCGCGGCCGCTCGTAGCGCCAAAGAACGCAACGTTGCCCACGATGATGTTCTCGTCGAACTTGTAGGTCGCATGCGGGTTGGGGCGCACCGACACCTCGCCGCCCGAAAGACCCTTGCCAAAGTAGTCGTTGGCGTCGCCGCACACGTTGAGCGTAATGCCGCGCGGCAGAAAGGCGCCAAAGCTCTGACCGGCCGAACCATCGCAATCGATGGTGATGGAACCGGCGGGCAGGCCCTCGGGATGCGCCTTGGTCACCGCGTTGCCCAAGATGGTGCCCACGCAGCGGTTGACGTTGGCGATATCGGCGCGGAAGCGAATCGGACGCAGGTGCGCACGGGCATCGGCCGTATAGGGCACAAACAACGTGGAGTCGAGCGTCTTGTCGAGCTCGCTGTCGGCAGCCATCTGCGGCAGGAAGTGACGACCGTCGGCACCCGGGATGTGGGCACCAAACTCACAGGTCGCGCTTGCCAGCACGGGCGACAGATCCAGCAGGTTAGCCTTGCGGTTGCCCGGGACCTCGATCTGGCGCAGGCACTCGGGATGGCCGACCATCTCGTCGACGGTGCGGAAGCCCAGGCTCGCCATGACCTCGCGCAGCTGCTCGGCAACAAAGAGCATAAAGTGCTCGACGTGCTCTGGCTTGCCGCGGAAGCCGCGACGCAGGCGGCAGTTTTGCGTAGCGATGCCGGCCGGGCAGGTATCCTGCTGGCAGTCGCGCTGCATGAGGCAGCCCATGGAGATGAGCGGCATGGTCGCAAAGCCAAACTCCTCGGCGCCCAGCAAGCAGGCGACGGCAACATCGGTGCCGTCCATGAGCTTGCCGTCGGCCTCGAGCACCACGCGCGAGCGCAG
>URYA01000244.1 GCA_900551975.1 uncultured Collinsella sp.
AGCTCGTGGGCACTACGCCGTCCAACGCCATCCGCATGTTTATTGCCGCCTTCAATCGCTGCGGCACCTTTCCGTTCGACATTTCGCCCAGCGGGGCCTTTGGCAAAGACTGTCCCCAACAGCTAGTCGTTGAAGAACGTCCCCAATGACTAGTCGTTGGGAGGAGGTCGGCATGCTCAATGCGCTGGTTTGGGCGCTTGCCTGTTTTGGCGTCGTCGCTGCCGATATTGTCCTGAGCATGGTTTTGTTCTCCGTGCTGGACATCGTGTCGGCGCTGACGGGTTTCCCGATCGACAACCTCGATATTCAATGGTTTCAAGCCGTCGCTCAGACGGCGTCGTTTTTGATGGCGCTGCTATGGTGGCGTTATTTGTGGCCGCGGTCGTTTATCGCGCGCTGGCAAGGTGAGCGTCCGCTTGGCGGGGGAGTGCGTAGCGCGTGGAAGCGCATTGCCTGCGTTATCGTGATCGGCTTGGCACTGCAGGTGGTCGTTGGCTACGTGACCGACGCCGTACTGTCATTGTTGCCCGAGGTCGCGGCCGATTACAGTGAACTTGTCGAGGAAACAGGCATGGGCGACACCAGCTATCTCGCCGTCCTGACCACGGCGCTCGGCGCGCCGTTTTGCGAAGAGCTCCTGGTACGCGGCATCATCTTTGAGTTTTCGCTGCGTGCGTTTAATCCGCAGTGCCGTCCGCTCTGGAAACGCCGGCGCCGCGCGAACGCGCAAGACGGCGCTATAGTGCCCTGGGCGGCCCCGAGTACCTGGGGCGTCGCCGCGGCAATCATGCTGCAGGCGGCGGTCTTCGGCTTTATGCACATGAACTGGGTGCAGGGCTGCTACGCGGGCGCCGCCGCCCTCATTTTTGGTTGGGTACTCGTGACCACCGGAAAGCTTCGCTACACGATTCTGCTGCACTTTGCGTTTAATGCCGGGTCGTATCTCATGGGGCTGCTGTGGTTTGTGAACACCCCGCTCGACGTGGCAATTACGGTCGCTATCGCCGGCGTCATCCTCGTTGAGTCAATGCGCTCGCTGCGCCACGCGTGTGGGATGGACGCAGCGAGCGCACCGCTGCCCTAGTTGCGGCGACCGCCTCCGTTGGCACCCTGACGCCCCTGAGCTGCGCGGTTGCGGCCTGCGGTGTTCTGCGCACGCGACATGCCGCCGTGGCCCTTGCTACCCTTGGGTCCCTTGCCGGCGGCGCCACCGTGGGCCTTGCCACCCTTCTTGCCGGTGCCGTGTCCGCCGCCAGCAGACGTCTCGCCCGGGCGCGGGGGCACGGGACGAATCAGGCAATGCTTGGTGTAGCCGATCAGATCGCGACGGCCGGCCTTTTCCAGTGCCTCGCGCACGAGCTTGTAGTTCTCGGGCTTGCGATACTGGATGAGCGCACGCTGCATGGCCTTCTCGTGCGGGTCGCGCGCCACATAGATCGGCTCCATGGTGCGCGGATCCACGCCGGTGTAGTACATGCACGTCGACATGGTGGACGGGGTGGGGTAGAAGTCCTGCACCTGCTCGGGCATGTAGCCCATGTCGCGCACGGCCTCGGCAAGGTCCACGGCTTCCTTCATCGTCGAGCCGGGGTGGCTCGAGATTAGGTACGGCACCACGTACTGCTTGAGTCCGTATTCGCGATTCAAGCGTTCAAATTTACGGCAGAATGCGTCGTAGACAGCTCGGCTCGGTTTGCCCATCACGGACAGTACCGCGTCGCTCACGTGCTCGGGCGCTACGCGCAGCTGGCCCGAGACATGGTGTTCCAGCAGCTCGCGTAAAAACTCGTCCGAGGCATCGGCCATGGTGTAGTCAAAACGGATGCCGCTGCGCACGAAGACCTTCTTGACGCCCGGCAGCTTGCTGAGCGTTTCCATATCGCCATAGGAAACCGTGGCGGCAATGGCGTTCGTCACGAGGGAGAACTGACCAGTGACCTCGATGCTGTGGCCAAGCTTCTTCTTCGCGACGGAAAGGACGGAGGACTGGCCGTTCTTCACGCTCTGCACAGCGGCCAGCTCTGCCTTGCCGAGGCCCTTGCCCAGCTCAACGGACATGCCGTCCATCTCACAGACGGCCGGGGCCTCAAGCGAAATGATAACCTTGACCTTGTCGTTCTTCTCGTGGGCCTCGCTCACAACAGTGACCTTGTCGCCGTCGCTGTAAT
>URYA01000245.1 GCA_900551975.1 uncultured Collinsella sp.
GCTTACCGGCAACGCCCACATACTTGAAGCCCTGATAGGTGAACACCAGCACCACGGCCAGCATCACCGCCAAGAGGCCCCTCGTGTACTTACCCATCGCGTCTCCCTTCTCGCGGTCTCAGACCTTGCATCAGCCTAAAGTTACGGGATGAGACACAATTAGGGCAGGTGACACATGTTCCAGATTCTGTTTTGGGCGTGAGACAAATGTCTCACCAAAGTTGAGACACGGCGTTTTCGCAGGAAAACGGGTGCGACTCGGAGCCATCAGGCAAAAATGACCCGTTTTCCTCCGACCTTGGGGGATCAAGGGCTGTTACGGATATGGCGCCATTTCAAAACTGTGCCGGATTACGGGGCTAATGTCGGGGCCCTTATCCATACCACCATTTTTTGAAAAACGGCAGGCTATCTACCTGCGGTTTTGTTTTTGCGATTTTCTGTATGGTCAGAGGTTCGCTATCCAGCCCCGTAATCCGGCACAGTTTTGTTAGCGGCGGCTCCGCCGCGCGCTATAGCGCGGGGCCGGTGGGGCATTTTTGCCCCGCCGGCCCCTATTTCAGCGCTATTCCGGTTTGGTTTCTACCGTGGGAGTCTTGTTCGCCGCAACTGGAGTACGGGCGGTGTCCATAGCCAGGCAGTGTTTGGGGCAGCTCTCGATGCACTCGCCGCACACCACGCAGGCATACGGATCGATCGACCACGTTCCGCCCTTTCGATCGACCGCGAGCGCGCCCGCCGGGCAGCGGCGCGCGCACATGCCGCAGCAGATGCACACGTCCATGTCGTTGACGATATGCCCGCGCAAGCGCTCGGGCGCCGTCAGCTTCTCCTGCGGATAGCACACCGTTACCGGCTGCTTGACCATAGAACCCAAGGCCGTCTTGGCAAATGTCAGCAAACTCATGCCGCGCCTACCTTTCCGTGCAGCTAATGCAGGGGTCGATGGTCAGGATAATCATGGGCACGTTGGCAAGGAGCACGCCCTGCAGCGCATGCGTCAGACCCGCCAAGTTCTGCGACGTCGGCGTGCGCACGCGGAAACGGTCCAGATTTTTGGTGCCGTTGCCGCGCACATAGTAATACGCCTCGCCGCGCGGCTGCTCAATCACAACCTCGCCGCGCGCGCCGTCGGCCGGCGTAAGCTTGGTGCGCCCGCCAATCCCGTCGTGCGGAATCTTGCCCACAAGCTCCTTGATGATGTCCATGGCCTGCGTGACCTCGGCGCAACGCACCTGGCAGCGGGCATAGCAGTCGCCATCGGTAGCAACGATGGGCTCAAACGCAGCCAGGCCCGCATAGGCGCCGTCGCCGAACATGCGCACGTCGTAGTCCACGCCCGAGGCGCGCCCAAACGGGCCGACCATCGACAGATCCAGCGCGTCCTTTTTGCTGATCACGCCCACGCCATGCAGGCGCTCGCCGCAGCTGGCATCGTCCAAAAACGTATGCACCAGGGCCTCGTAGTCGGGGCGCATGGCATCGAGCGTCTGGACAATGCCGGCCAGCTCGGAATCCTCGATATCGTGCTTAAGGCCGCCGATCTCGTTGATCGACAGAATCACGCGACCGCCGCAGGTGCTCTCGAAGATCTTAAGAATCTGCTCGCGCAAGGTCCACGAACAATAGAACAGCGCCTCAAAACCAAAGGCATCGGCGAGCAGTCCCAGCCACAGCAGGTGCGAGTGAATGCGCGAAAGCTCGTGCAAAATGGTGCGGATATACTGCACGCGACCAGGCACCTCGATGCCGAGCATGCGCTCGCAGGCGCTGGCGTAGCCACAGCTATGGCCCACGGCGCAGATGCCGCAGATGCGCTCGGCGATGTAGCCAAACTGATGCATATCGCGCTTTTCGGTGAGCTTCTCGAGTCCGCGGTGCACAAAGCCGATCTGCGGAATTGCTTCGATGACGCGGTCGTCCTCGATCACCAGGTCCAGATGAAGCGGCTCGGGCAGCACCGGGTGCTGCGGGCCAAACGGAATTACGGAGCGATGAGCCATGGACCTTACGCCTCCTTTTTCTGCTTGTCGCGGGCGGCCTTGGCGGCAAGCGCCGCGCGGACCTTGGCCGCTTTCTCGGGATCCATGGCAGCGAGCTTTGCCTCCATCTCGGCAGCCTTGAGCGCGGCCTTGGCAGCGGCATCGTCATGCT
>URYA01000246.1 GCA_900551975.1 uncultured Collinsella sp.
CGCTGGCGTAGTCGGTGAGCGTGCGCTCGCCGGTGCCGTCACCGTGGACGATCATGCCAGCGGGCTTGTCGATGGCCATGAGCCAGGCGTCGCAGTAGAGGACTTGAGGTTCTTCGTTCACGTGTAAGCCTTTCGGTTAGCTAATTCCCACAAACATGCAGCCCGAGGTGGCGCCGCGCAGGCGGGCGGCGGGCTTGCGGCCGGCTTGAGCCGCCTCGACGGCGCGACGGACGCGAGCGACGGCACGGCCAATCTCATCGGCCTCGAGCAGGGTTCCGTCGACCATAAGACGACGGACGCCGGCGTCGAGCAACTGCGGTACCTGCGGCGTGAGGTCGATGGGGTAGGCGTCGTACAGGCGTGAGCGGCCGTGGATGTCGGTACGCACCGGCATGATCTTGCCGTCGATATTCTTGAGCGAGAGCTTGCGGGCACGCAGGCGGCAGTTGGCACAATCGTGGATACAGCCGTTGGCAACCTGCAGAATGCAATGCTCGCTTGTCATGACGCGCGGGCGGCCAAAGACGGTGATGCCCAGAGCCGCGGGCGCGGCGGCGCCGAGCGAGAAAATCTCGTCGAGCGTGATCTCGGGCGAGAGCCAAAACGCACCGGCTCCGCGCTCGGCAAGCGCCTCCATGCAGGGCGTGTTGTGCACCGGCAGGCAAGAGCGAATCTCGGCCGTGGCGCCAACCTGGGCGGCCAGGGCAAGCTCAGAGATGTTGCCAATAGCGACCGTGGCGCCGGCAACAACCCACGGGTCGACACGTACGTGGTCAACGGCGCGGCAGACCTCGTCGAGTACGGGTACGATGTCCTGCTCAAATGCATCGGCGGGGGAGAGCTCGGCCGCATCGAGCGCGTCGGTGGTCATGTAGATGCGCGTTGCACCCTCCGCCCGCACTGCCTCGGCGGCCTCGAGCGAGGTGACGGTGGCACAGATCTGCGGCTCATCGCGGTAGTGCTCGGGCGCGGGACGGGAATCACTGGTTGCAATCGCCGGCAGCTCGAGCGTTTTCGCGCGCTCCTCGTACGGTGCCAGAATGACCTCTTCCAGCGCCTTACAAGCGGCGGCGCGCACCTTGTGCACGGCGGAAAAGCCCATACCGCAGCCGGCGTCGAGCGAAACGTCAAAGCTTGCGGCCTCAAAGGGAGAGGAGCCCATGCGCCCGACGTGCTCAACCAGATCGGATGCCTCGACGGCGCGGGTCTTGGCGGCCTCGACGGTAAAGCCCGTGGCCGTGGCCGTAAGCGAAGGATCGTCGCAGCAGGTGAGCGTAACGGTAAACGGCTCGCCCAGACGCGCTACGACGGTAACATCCACGGCGCGGCGGCGCAGCACATCGCGCTTGAGCGCGGCGCCGGCGGCGTCGATGGCACGCTGGCTGCGAATCACGCGGACGCGGCAGCCCTCGGGCATGCTGCGGGGCACGCGGCACTCGATGATGTCGCCCGCGGCGGCATCATCGGCGGCGATGGTGGTCAGGAACTGGTCGAACTCATCGTCATGGCGAAGCTCCAGCAGGTCGCCTTTGCCCACGGGCTCAAACAGCTCAATGCGGGCGATGGCGGCGCGGCGACGGCGGTCGTCGGGCTTGAGGCCGCGCACATCGCGGTTGGCCGCGCGGCTGCCCAGCACCGTGCCCACGATCTGGCCGCGGTTGTTGGAACGCTCATAGCTCATCATCTCGTCGCCCGAGGTGCCGTCCTGATAGGCGTGCGTAAAGTCGCGGTTGAAGCAGCGCTTAAGCTGGCGCTGGCGGGCGGCTTCCTCGTCCTTGGCAACGGTGGCTCCGGATAGCATGTCGTCAATTTCGTGACGATACACATCAACGATGGAGTACACGTAATCGGGTGCCTTCATGCGGCCCTCGAGCTTGAGTGACGCGGCGCCGGCGTCATACAGACGGCGAACAAGCTGTGAGGTGTTGGTGTCACGCGGGCATAGCGCGCGCTCGCGGCCGGCAGGGGAGAGCGAGCGGCCGTTCTCGTCGATCAGCTCGTAAGGCAGACGACAGGGCTGAGCGCACATGCCGCGGTTGGCCGAGCGGCCCGCCATGGCAAAGCTCGACAGCAGGCACAGACCCGAGTAGCAAAAGCAGATGGCGCCATGGCTAAAGACCTCAAGGTCCACATCGGGCGCGGCGTCGTGGAT
>URYA01000247.1 GCA_900551975.1 uncultured Collinsella sp.
CCATGCGCTTATTGAACCGCCGCGCGTACGTCAAAAGCAGCCGGTGCATCGCCGCGCTCATCCTGTCCTCGTAATCTGCAAGCACCAATTGCACGTGATTGCCCATAAGGCACCAGGCGATAACCGTCACACCCTCCTCGCGGCAGCACTCGCGCATAAGCTCCAAAAACTCCCACCGGTCGTCATCGCCCTCAAAGATGAGCCGCTTGCCCGTACCGCGGGCACAGACATGGTAAAAGCCGGTAACCGTTCTCCAAACGCGCTGCATGGCGCTCCCTTCGCCGGGATCTGCTTGCCATCCAATACAGCACGATTGAAGCGTGCCATCAAAACATTCACGCAAAACAATACACTCGCGCGGCCAAAGGCAGTAATCAGGCGGCGAACGGCACCGTTGCAACAGGTCAACCACTGCAACGCTTGCAAGAGCGGACCAAAAGCTTGCCCAAGACGGACCCCCTCTACGGAAGCTCACGACCACAGAACATAGAGTTAAACCGTTTCAATTAAAACTTCCGGACTTCTCGCTACGAAAACTGAGCCGTTCGCCGAATATTCCGTGCATTTCGCGGTATTATAGGGGCTGCATGTCATGTCCCTTTCGAAGGGTCGCCCGGCAATCGCCAGCCACGACCCCCAGACGGGACGCCAACACGATAGAGAGGAGAGGCATGCAGTACTCACAGGAAGTGGAGAACATGTGCCCCGTTGCCAAGGGTGCATACCACGGCCCCGCACCCATCCCCGAGGAGGGCAAGTGGGTCCAGGCTAAGGAGATTTCCGACATCTCCGGTCTTACGCACGGTGTGGGTTGGTGCGCACCTCAGCAGGGCGCCTGCAAGCTCACGCTGAACGTCAAGGACGGCATCATCGAGGAGGCCCTCGTTGAGACCATCGGCTGCTCGGGCATGACCCACTCTGCCGCCATGGCTTCCGAGATCCTTCCCGGTAAGACCATCCTCGAGGCCCTCAACACCGACCTCGTCTGCGACGCCATCAACGTTGCTATGCGCGAGATCTTCCTGCAGATCGTTTACGGCCGCAGCCAGACCGCGTTCTCCGAGGGCGGCCTGCCCGTGGGCGCCTCCCTCGACGACCTCGGCAAGGGCCTTCGCTCTCAGGTCGGTACCATGTTCGGCACCAAGGCCAAGGGCGCTCGTTACCTCGAGCTCGCTCAGGGCTACGTCACCCGCATGGCTCTCAACGACAAGAACGAGATCATCGCATTCGAGTTCCTGAACCTCGGCAAGTTCACCGACGCCGTCAAGGCCGGCAAGACCCCCGAGGAGGCCATCGCTGGCGCTATGGGCCACTATGGTCAGTGGGAGAACGCTGCCAAGTACATCGACCCGCGCACCGACGAGGAGACCCACTCCGTCGCCAGCGTGTTCCCGGTTCACGAGTAGAAAGGGAGGGAAATAACTATGACTGTTACGTTCGAAGGTTACGAGCGCCGCGCTGACAAGATCAACAAGTGCCTCGCCGACAACGGCATCGCCTCCCTCGAGGAAGCTCTGCAGATCTGCACCGACAAGGGCTTCAACCCGCGTGAGATCGTCAACAACACCCAGTCCATCGCCTTCCAGAACGCCGAGTGGGCCTACACCCTCGGTTGCGCTCTCGCTGTCAAGCGTGGCGCCAAGTCCGCTTCTGAGGCTGCCGCCATCATCGGCGAGGGCATCCAGGCCTTCACCGTTCCCGGCTCCGTCGCCGAGGACCGCAAGGTCGGTCTGGGCCACGGCAACCTGGGCGCTATGCTGCTCTCCGACGACACCGAGTGCTTCGCCTTCCTGGCCGGTCACGAGTCCTTCGCTGCCGCTGAGGGTGCTATCGGCCTGGCTCTGAACGCCAACAAGGCTCGCAAGAAGCCGCTGCGCGTCATCCTCAACGGTCTCGGCAAGGACGCTGCTCAGATCATCGCCCGCATCAACGGCTTCACCTACGTGAAGACCCAGTTCGACTACTTCACGGGCGAGCTCAAGGTCGTCGAGACCATCCCCTACTCCGATGGTCCCCGCGCCGCCGTCAACTGCTACGGCGCCGACGACGTCCGCGAGGGCGTTGCCATCATGTGGAAGGAAGGCGTTGACGTTTCCATCACTGGTAACTCCACCAACCCAACCAGATTCCAGCATCCGGTAGCAGGCAC
>URYA01000248.1 GCA_900551975.1 uncultured Collinsella sp.
GGCGGCGCTGCGCCTGACGGGCTGCAAGAACACAAGCCGCGCACGAAAGATCGGGCCCGAGGAAGTTGAGGCGCTCGATTGGGGCATGACCTTTAACGTGGGTCGCGAGGTTCCCGATAATGTGGCGTACCTGGGCATTCGCGCAAGCTACTTCCATGTTGATAACCGTGCGGAGCGGGGTCGCAACAGTTACGACTTGCATGTGGCCCGTGTGAGCGATTCGCGCTTTGAGCGCCTGGTGTTGCTGGACGTGCCGCGTACTGATGCGCCCACGCGTCTGCAGTGGAAGGTCAACAAGGTGGGCGTGCCTGTCGAGAAGCTGCCGCAAGCAGGCGAGACGCTGCGCATGCACTTCGATGCGAGTAGGATTCACCTGGTTTGTCGATAGCGCTGGGTAATGCCGTCGGGGATATAAGCCTCGGCGGCTTTATCTTGCCGCTCGCCGAATGGGGGATGACAAACTATTATCAATCAAGATAATTATTTATTAAGCGACGGCACACGACGCTGTCGTACGAATGTCAACGGTGTTCGTCTGGACGACAATCGTTGACAATCGTTGATACAGTTGACCTTAACTTGTAAAGGAGGGTGCGCACATGCCGCAGAAGACATATTCGCGTCGCGTTGCCGCGCGCGCCCTGTATATGGCTCGGGGCCGCATATGAGCAGGTATGTTCACGGCTCCGGGAGAGACGATGCACAACTAAATAATCAGCTGCAAAGCAGATTCCCCAAAATTCCGGGTTTTCGTGCGGTCGGGTTTTCGCCACCCGCCGTGCAGCAATACCGTAGCTATTCATTTTTGGTTCGAGAGGGGAACCGCCATGGCTGAAGAATTTGATTTCCATCCGATGTGGGAGAGCCTCGGCATGAATCTTGCCGACCACGATATGCTGCTGGGCGCCGTGGGCCAGATGTACGGCGATATGTTCCTGACGCAGAATAATCGCCCCAAGTCCACGTCCTACCTGGATTTTGTCGCCACCAACATCCACAGCGGCCGCATTAAGGAGATGCTCGACAAGAAGGAGGCCGGCGAGGCCACCAAAATCGTGGGCTCGTTCTGCGTCTACGTGCCCGAGGAGATCGTACTTGCCTGTGACGGCATTCCCGTGGGCCTGTGCTCGGGTGCCGACTGGGCAAACGATAAGGTCGAGGAGCATCTGCCGCGCAACACCTGTCCGCTTATCAAGAGCTTTGCCGGCTTTAAGCTGGGCGAGGTCTGCCCCTATATCGAGTCGAGCGACCTGGTGGTAGGCGAGAACACCTGCGACGGTAAGAAGAAAGCCTACGAGTTCTTTGCCACGCAAAAGAACATGTACGTCATGGATATTCCCAACGTGCACGACGAGTCTACGCTCGTGACCTGGAAGGCCGAGGTCAAGAAGCTCGCCGCCAAGATCGAGGACGAGTGCGGCGTCAAGATTACGCCCGAGCGCCTGAAGGCTGCCATCCACGCCGTCAATGAGAAGCGCCGCGCCCTGCAGCGCCTCGCTGCGACCCGCGCTGCCGACCCTGCGCCCATCAGCGGTCTCGACAGCCTGCTGACCGTTCAGGCCGCCTTTATGGACGACACGCCGCGCTTGACCGGAGCCATCAACGATATGGCGGCTGAGTGCGAGCAGCGTGTCGAGGCCGGCGAGGGCGTGGCGCCCAAGGGGACCAAGCGCATCCTGTACACCGGTACGCCCATGGCCGTGCCCAACTGGAAGCTGTTCAACCTCATCGAGAAGGCCGGCGGCGTCGTGGTGGGCGAGGAGTCCTGCACGGGTTCGCGCTACTACAAGGACCTGGTGGACGAGAGCGGCGAGACGGTCGACGAGATGCTCGATGCCATCGCCGAGCGCTACTTTAAGATCAACTGCGCCGTCTTTACGCCCAACGACCAGCGTATGAAGGACATTGTCCAGATGGCCAAGGACCTGCATGCCGACGGCATCGTCGACGTGGCCCTGCAGTTCTGCACGCTCTACGAGATGGAGTCGTTTGCCGTGGAGAAGGCTGCCGAGGAGGCAGGCATTCCGTTTATGCACATCACGACCGACTACGCCGACGAGGATGCCGGTCAGCTCCAGACCCGCATCGAGGCCTTCCTCGAGACGATTTAGGGCAATCGGATC
>URYA01000249.1 GCA_900551975.1 uncultured Collinsella sp.
ACCAGCCGAAAGCGAGCGGGCGCCAAGCGCCAGACCCGGCGCGATGACGCCACCCACAAAGGTACCGTGTGCGTCGATGACCTCGATATTGGTCGTGGTACCCAAGTCGATCACGATGCAGGGAGAGCCGTAGACGGCGCGTGCCGCCACGGCATCGGCGATGCGGTCGGGGCCGATCTCGGCCGGGTCGTCGTAGTGCACGGGCATGCCGGTCTTAAGTCCCGGTCCCACCGTGAGCACGCGTCCCGTGCAGGTGCGGGAAAGCGCCGCCTTCCACGGACGCTCGAGCGCCGGCACCACGCAACTCAGCACTGCAGCTGCGGGAACGAGCGCGCCGGGCATGCCCGCATCGGCCGCCAGTGCGGCCATGACCTGCACGAGACGCATGCGCGCCTCGTCTGCTGTGATGCTCGACGGCGTGGTGATCTCGCACGTCGCAAGCGGACATTCCTGCGCCGCGGCCGAATCCTCTGCAAACAGGCCAAAGCGAATGAACGTGTTGCCCACGTCGACCGTCAATATATATGCGCACCCATTAAGCATCGTCGGCGCTCCTTTCGTCTGCCCAGCAGTATATCGCCTACCTAAACCAGTCATCCCAAAATGACTAGCTTGCGGCTATACTGGTGCGCGGTCGTGCGCGAGCTCACGCGGCGGCCCTTGGTAACCCGACTTCCCGTGCCGTATCCGTAGCGGCGCTCCCGGGGGAAGCGGATATACGCAAAGGAGTTCTATATGAGCAATCCCTCGAACCGCGCTTCGATGCGCGGGCAACTCACGCTGCGCGGCGTCGTCATCGGCGTCCTTGGCTGCGTGATCATCACGGCAAGCTCGGCCTACACCGCCCTCAAGATGGGCGCTCTCCCCTGGCCGATCGTCTTCGCTGCCGTCATCTCGCTGTTCTTCCTTAAGCTCATGGGCAACGCCAGCCTCAACGAGGCAAACGTCACCCACACCATCATGTCCGCGGGCGCCATGGTCGCCGGCGGTCTGGCGTTTACCATCCCGGGCGCCTGGATGCTGGGCTATGCCGACCAGATTAGCTGGCTCGACATGTTTATCGTGGCACTCGCCGGCACTATCCTGGGCCTGCTGGCCACCGCACTCATCCACCGTCACTTTATCGTGGACGCCGCGCTTGAGTTCCCCACCGGCAACGCCGCAGCTCAGACCTTGCGCGCGACCGAGGCTGGCGGCAAAACCGGCAAGCAGCTCTTTGGTTCCATGGCCATCGCAGGCATCTATAGCGTGCTGCGCGACGCCCTGGGCGTGGTGCCCAGCATGCTGTGCACGCTCAATATCCCCGGCGTGACCTTTGCCATCTACAACTCGCCCATGCTGCTCTCCGTCGGCTTCCTCGTGGGCTTCGCCCCGGTCGCTTTCTGGTTTGCCGGCGCGCTGCTGGGCAACTTTGGCATCATTGTCGGCGGCACCGCTGCCGGTCTGTTTGACGTTGTGACTGCGCAGGGCATCGTCAAGTCCCTGGGCATGGGCCTCATGATGGGCTTTGGCGTCGCCGTCGTCCTCAAGGACATCCTGCCGCAGGTCGCCGGCATCGTCCGCGGTCTTGCCGCCGACAGCTCCACCGACACCGACGAGCAGTCGCTCATCTCGGGCTCCCTTAAGCTCGACGCCGGCATCATCGGCCTGGGCGCTGCCGCCATCGCCGTGATCATCGCCATCGTGCTTGACCTTGGTCCCGTTCCGGCCGTCATCGTGACGTTGTTCACCTTTGTCACCACCATCATGAGCGCGCAGAGCTGCGGCCAGACGGGCATCGACCCCATGGAGATCTTTGGCCTCATCGTTATGCTCATCGTGGCTGCCTTCGCACAGATCGCTCAGGTCAAGCTGTTCTTTATCGCCGGCATCGTTGCCGTGGCGTGCGGCCTTGCGGGCGACGTCATGAACGACTTTAAGGCCGGCGCCGTGCTGGGCACCAACCCGCGTGCGCAGTGGATCGGCCAAGCCATCGGCGGCATCGTGGGCGCCCTGGTCGCC